>JAYUYE010000212.1:0-5093 GCA_043752985.1 Myxococcales bacterium | reverse complement strand
AGCGCGGCGTGCCGTGGGTCAGCAAGGTCACGCTCGCGCCGGTGATCGCGTTGGGCGGTGACAAGCAGCCAACGGCCGCGGAGCTGGCGGCGCTGCATCACGCAGCGCACGACGCTTGCTTCATCGCGAATTCGGTGAAGACCGAGATCCTGATCGCTACTTCGTGAGCACGAGGTAGGCGAGCACGCCGATCGCACCGAGCAGGATCGCGATCAGGACGAACACGAGCGCGTTCGAGCGCGACGGTGCGGCGACCGGTGAGGACATGTTCTGTGCGGCAAAGCCGAAGCTGTTGCCGGGCATGACGTTGCCGCCCGAGCCGAACTGATTCGGAGGACGGCTGCCCGGACCCACGCCGGATGGCGGCCTGGAGCCAAGCTGCGGCTTGCTCGGCGGCTTGCTGCCGGTGGAGCGGCCGCCGCTGGCCATCACCGAGCTCGAGGGCTGCGTGCTCGAGCGCTGGATCGACGGCAGCGACGGCACGCTCGGCTTGGAAGTGCTGCTGAGGTTCGGGGCGCTGGCGCGCGAGCGGACCTTGCCACTCTTGCCGTCAGAGGAGTCGCCGTTGCCCCGGCCGAGCTCGCGCATCGCACCGTTGATCTTGTCGGGCTCGGCGAGCTTTTTCTGGTTCGAGAGGAACGCGAAGTACGAGTCCGGCATGTCGTCGAAGTCCATGACGAGATCGCACTCGTCACAGCGACAGGTCGGAGGTTCGTGCGGAGGCGGACCCATGTCCGAGGCTTCCACGAGGAGAACCTTCTCCTCGTCGCACTCCGGGCAGAAGTACGGAACGTAGAAGCTCTTGACGACACCGCTGCCGGTGAAGTTGTTGACGAGGTTGATCTGCGCGACGATCGCGGGCGAGCACTCGACGAGCACGGAGCGCGTGCCGTTGGTCTCGAGCTTCGAGAGCCAGTTCACCCAGTCGCGGACGCCGCACGAGTTGATGCGCTCGATCTCGCCGAGATCGATCACAGCTGTGCCCGAAGGGATCTTGTCGACAAGATCCGCGAGCTCGTTGTCTTCATCGATGACGCCGCCGAGCTTCACGTAGCTCACGTCGCCACGATGCTGAACCGACGCCTGGAACTTTTGGCTCATCGCTGCTCCGCCACGTAACGGCGGTATTGGTCGCTACACCACACCCGCATAATGTGCCCCACGAACAATCCTACTCCGCGGGATAGAGCTGATCCAGCGACCCCATGTCGTTTTGGGACCCCCTGTGTAGGCAGGTGTCGTCAGCCGACCGTGAGCGCGTCCCGCAGGTGCTGATAGTCATCTGATAGATAGAAGCGAACGAGGTCGGGACCGCCGAGAACCGAGCCAAGGGCGACCGTGGCGTCGTGACTGTCCAGCTGTTCGCCTGACAGCCTGGCGACCATCCAGATCGCTGCCGAGAAGTCATCGCAGGCCACGAGACCGGCGCGCTTCGCGCACGCGAGCATGCCGTCGATCCACGCTCCCGCGTCGACATCGCGCATGCCGGCGTTGTCCTCGAGAACCTTGACGGCGTCGTCACTCGCGTTATTGACGAGGTCTGCGGCCGCCCCCGTGAGCTCGCCTTCCGAGGACAGCAGTGCACGCAGCAGCGCACCGAGCTCGCGACGCTGGCGCGCACCGACCTGAAGCAGCGTCGCATAGCCGCCGCGGATCGCCTCGAACGCGTAGCCGAACAGGAACCGCAGCGCGGCTTCGGATTCACCGAGCAGCGTGCGGTCGATGACGAGCAGCCGGCGCGGATACGCGGTCACGGCAGAAAGCCCTGGTACCCGCTCGCCGATGAAGATCTCGGCATCGGTCTGGTAGAGGTAGCCGAGCTCGCTCGCGAGCTGCACCAGGCGGGGCTCCGCGCCCTGCGCCGGCATCAGGTTCTCGCCGAGAGACGGCTGCGCGACCAGGGCCGTCAGCTCCTGCGCGAAGGCGGCGAACACCTCGCCCACGGGATCGCGCGCGGCCGGGGTCAACAGCAGGCGCTCGCGATGCTCGTCGTCGAGCGCGCGGCGCAGCGGCATCAGCATGCGAGCAGAGCGCAGGCGCTGGACCGTCGCACGGTCCGCCTCCTCGGCAAAGCCGAGCAGATCGAGCGCTGTCAGCACGCGGTTCGCGCGCTCGATGTCGCCGGTGCGGTTGTAGAACGACGACAGCATTCGATACGCGGGCGCGTGATAGATGGCGCGATCGAGGACCTTGCGCAGCTCGCTGATCGCGCGCGTGGGATCGTCGACGGAATAGATCTCGGCGAGCGCGACGCGGTCACTCGCGCTGTCGGGCTCGACGTTGAGAATGCCGCGGTACGCCTCGATCGCGGCCGGGCGATCGCCCGAGGCGAGCAAGATGCGCGCGAGCCCGCGCTGGAGCGGTACTGCTGCGCGCGGGCCACCTTGTTCCATCGCGGAGTGGGCGGCTTCGATCAAGAGCGTTTCGGCCTGGCGCTGATCGCCGCTGTCGGCGGCACGGCGCGCGAGAACGAGCGCAGGCGGCGCGTAGCCAGGGTCGTACTCGGTCGCGCGACGGTACTGCGGTGCGGCGGACCGCGCATCGCCCGCGGCGTCGAGAATCCGGCCCTTGTAGTAGTAGTAGCGAGCGAGCGCTGAGGCCGACAGCGGCTGGCCCGGTGCAGTCGCGAGCTCGATCACGCGATCGATCGCCGCGCGAGCTTCCGCGTGCTGGTTGATCAGGAAGTGCTGCTGCGCGAGCAGGTAATACGCGTCCTGGTGCGACGGCTCGGTCTTGATCACCTCGCGGAGCACGGCGATCGCGCGCTGCGCATCCATCTCGCCGTCACCGTGAATCGTGGCCTGGCGCATCCGCGCCGCGAGGCGATCCGCCGGCGAAGCCGAGCCGGTGGCGACGAAGCGCTCGATCGCGGTGATCGCCTGCGCCCAGTGCCGCATGTCGGCGTGGAACTCGACGAGCGAGCTCAGCACGGTGAAGTCGTCGGGGGCGAGCTCGACGGCCTCACGATAGAGCTCGGCGGCCTGATCGAGATCGCCTTCGCGCTCGATGATCGCGGCGCGGCCCACGTGCACGCGCGCGAGCAACGGGCCGGCGTCGTCGCGGCGGCGGTACAGCTTGTCGAGCTCGCGATAGGTGACCTCGAAGTCCCACGCATCGGGCCGCTCGCGGGCGAGCGAACCGAGATCGTCGAGGGCCTCGGAGTTCGTCGGCTTGATCTCGAGGGCGACGATGAGGCTCTCGGCGGCGGACCGCGGATCGCCGGTCATTCGCGCGACGACACCGCGCTTGCGATAGAAGTCGCTGCGCGTCGTGGGATCGCCATCGCGCATCGCCTTCTGTGCGAGAGCGTTCGCGAGCGACTGCGCCTTGTCCCACGCGCCCTGCTCGAAGAAGTGCTCGAACAGCGACTGGTTCGCGGGCAGACAGTCGGGATCGACGGTGAGTGCGCTCTCGTAGTAGTTCATCGCGCGCTCGGCATCCCCGAGCTGCTTGTCGTAGATCCGGCCGATCTGCGCGAACACGCCGGCGCGCTCCTTGTCGTCCTGCCACAGCTTGACCTCGAGCTCGAGTGTCTCGATCACGCGCGGCCACTCCTCGCGGCGGCGGTACAGATCGCGGAGACCGTGCACGGCAGGAAGACAGGCCGACGACGTCTTGATCGCGGCGTCGTAGTAGCGAATCGCGTCGTGCTCGCGGCCGAACTTCGCCTCCATCACCGAGCCGCAGCGGAAGTAGAGCAGCGCCTTGGTGCTGCGATCGGTGGTCACTTTGATCTGCTTGCGCGTGGCCTCGATGAACTCCGCCCACTGCTCCGTGGACTCGTAAATTCGGCCGAGTGCGTCGAGCGCGTCGCGGTTGTCGGGCTGCAGCTCGAGGATCTTCTGGTAGTGCTCGACGGCGGTGTCGACGTCGCGTGCACCCTCCTCGGAGGCCCGTGCGATCTTCTTGAGGATCTCGACGGAGTCCTCCTTCGTGCGGGCATGCTCGAGCTGGAGCTTCAGCACGTCGACGAGACCGCTCTGATCCTTCGCGTCTTCGTAGTAGCGCTCGAGCGACGCCCGGGCCTTGACGTCGGACGGGTCGACGGCGAGCAGCTTCTTCTGCAGATTCATCGAGTGACGGGGGTTGCTCGAGTGCTCGGAGGCGAGCAAGGCCGCCGCGCGCAACGCCTCGGCACGGCGCATCGGATCACGCTGCGTCTCGGACCGCTTCTCGTACGCTTCGATCAACGGCTGCCAGTCGTTGCGCTGCGCGCACAGACCTTCGAGGACGGTCACGGCGGCCGCGGGCTGCGAATCGACCTCGACCACCTTCTGGTACGAGGCGATCGCTTCCTGCAGCTGACCGAGGAAGTTGAGCTGAACGTTGCCGCGCCGCGAGTACAGATCGCCGAGGCGATACGCGCGCGACGCACCGCTCTCGACGTGCGCGATCGCGTTCTCGTACAGCTGCATCGCGGCGGCCCAGCGCTCGGCCTTGTAGCAGACGCGCTCCATCGACGTGAACACGTCACGGTTGGTCGGGTCGGAGTTGAACGCGGCGGTGTACGCGGCAAGTGCACCGTCGACGTCGCCGCGATTGCTGCGCAGCGTGGCGACGCGCGCGAACAGGGCGCCACGTGCGACGCCATCGGTCGTGGCCTCGGCACGCGTGTCGAGGATGCGCGCGAGCTCGCGGTCGCGACCGCTTGCCTCGTAGAGGGTCTCGAGTGCGGCAGTCGCGGTCGGATCGTTCGCGCGCCGCTCGAGCACGCTCTCGTACGCCGTGATCGCATCGGCCACGCGGCTGAGTCGCTGCGCGCGCAGCTCGCCGAGCTCGAGCAGGATCGCGATCTGGCGGCCGACGTCACTGGAGCGCACCGTTGGCAGCTCGCGCTCGAGCACCACGGCGACCTCGGCCCAGCGTTCTGCCGTGCGCAGCAGCCGCAGCAGATCCTGCTGGCGCGCCTCGTCAGAAACTGCGCTCTGCGCGACGAGCAGCATGCGGATCGCGCCGTCGGTGTCGCCGAGCTCGCGCTCGTAGAGGCCCGCGAGCTCGGTCGCTCGCTTCGCCTTTTCGGACGAGTTCGTCGCACTCTCGAGCTGACGGCGCCGGACTTCGACGAGCTCCGACCACTCGGCGATCCGGGCGAG
>JAYUYE010000211.1:0-5096 GCA_043752985.1 Myxococcales bacterium | reverse complement strand
CGCCTGCTCGTGGGCGTCAACGTCGGCGAGGTGTCCGTGCGGACCACGAAACGCCGATTGGACGGATCGCGAGGAGCGGCGGCCGGTCGTGGCGTGCGGCGAGACCCGGATCGATCCGATCGGCAAGGTGGCGAAGCGACTGGTCCTCGACGATCGTGGTGAGCTCACGGCCTTCTACGCGCAATTCATCGCTTCGTAGCAAGGAGAGTTGTTGCCCACGCGGCTCGCGGGATGGGATCATTTTCAGGGGTTCTCACGCGATCAGCACTCGTGGCGGCACTGGTGTGGACGACGGCGTGCGGCGGCGACGATGGCAGCGGCTTCGTCCTGGGTAACCTCGACATCGAGGACGTCCCTGACGCGATCCGCAGATCGTTCTGCCACTACTACGTGGAGTGTGGCTTGTTCCCCGACGAAGCGACGTGTCTGGCCTCGAACATCATCTCGTTCGATCTCGATCCGAGCCTGGTTGCCGCGATCCGTGCGGGCCGGGTCAAGTACGACGGCCGCAAGCTCGGCGACTGCTTCGAGTAGTTCGGCGACTCGACCTGCGATCGTACGGATGCGGATAGTCGCCACTTGTTCGCCGGATGCGACGGCGCTGTCACTGGCACGATCGGCGATGGTGGCGCATGTGCAGTCGAGGCCGAATGCATCTCGGCCGTCTGCAACCTCGAGGACTGTCCCGACGCGTGTTGCCCGGGCATCTGCGTCGGCAGCACCGCGCCAGATCGCGACGCCGCGCTGGGTGAAGCGTGCGGCGACGTGGCGCAATGCGCGATCGGCAGCTGGTGCAGCAACAGTGTCTGCCTCGCGCTCGAGCCGGCGGACAGCCCGTGCGTGTCCTCCGCCGGATGCGACTACGGTCTGGATTGCGCGGGGACTCCGCGCACGTGTCGGGCGCTGCCGCTGCTCGGCGAACCGTGCGCGGTAGACACCCAGTGCCGCGACGAAGGCCAGTACTGCAACGCGACGACGATGGTCTGCACCCAGGTCGGACTGCCCGGTGACGTGTGCTCCACCGTGGCGCGGTGCTCGCCGTTCTACGACTGCGACCCGGCCACGATGCAGTGCGCGCGCGGTGCGGCCGTCGGAGAAGCATGCGCTTCGAGCTCGGATTGCTTCGACTACGGGACGTACTGCAAGGCGGACCTGTGCGCACCCGTCGAGGCGAACGGCGCTACCTGCGTCAACGACGACGAGTGCGCGGGTCAGTTCTGTGGGCCGGCGAACACCTGCGTCGAACGCCCCACCTGCCCGTAGGGGTCGAGCCTGAGGCGGCGGACACCCGCGCGTACGGATCGGGCTGCCATGGTCCAGTGTGCAGGTCGGTACCGTGAGCGCGGGCAAGGACCGCTGCGATCAGCTCCTTGGCACGGGCAGGATCACGTGGACGTCGAGACGCGACCGGATCGACCACGAGGCCGACCACGAGGCAGATCAGGCCCGGTCCGCGGGTCACGCCCGGTGAGCTGGTGCAACTGCACGCCGTGCCGAATGCTCCGGCCCGCGCGCACACCAGAGCCCACCAGGTGGAGCGCACCGTGGGTCGAGAAGACTCTCACCGTCACGTCGTCGGGATGTTGCGGTCCTGACACGTTACAATCCTACTGATGAGGGTGATGGTGACTTCAACTCGCGGGTGTCACGCGGTCGTGGTGGCAGCGTTGCTGATCGGTGGTTGTGGCGGCAAGAAGGACGACGAGCGCGAGCTCCCGAAGTCCGGGCAGACGGCCAAGCCCGTCGCCGCGCCGCTCGAGCTCTCGATCCTCTACGGGAGCGAGAAGAAGAGCTGGCTCGAGCAGCAGATCACGACATTCAACGCGAGTGGCGCGACGACGAAGGATGGTCGTTCGATCCGCGTTGTCGGCAAAGCGACCGGTTCCGGCGAGGCGATGACGGGAATCCTCGACGGTACCGAGAAGCCGAGCGTGTTCAGTCCGGCATCGAGCGCGTACATCACGCTCCTCAATCAGAAATGGCAGACGCGGGACAATCACACGAAGGCGCTGGCTCCAGCTGGAGAGCCGATCGTGCTGTCACCGATCGTGATCGCGATGTGGAAGCCGATGGCGGAGGCGCTCGGCTGGCCTGGCAAGCAACTCGGCTGGGCCGACATCCTCAAGGTCAGCCGCGATCCGAAGGGGTGGGCCGCGCTCGGGCGTGCGGAGTGGGGAAGCATGAAGCTTGGCCACACGAACCCCGAGTACTCGAACTCGGGACTGCTCTCGGTCCTCGCGATCGCATACGCGGGTGCCGGAACGACGCGTGGCCTCGGGGTCGCAGACATCCCGAAGATCGAGCCGTTCATGACGAGCGTCGAGGACGCCATCGTCCACTATGGCAAGTCCACCGGGTTCTTCGCCGACAAGATGATCGAGCGTGGTCCAGGGTATCTGTCCGCGGCCGTGCTCTATGAAAATCTGGTGATCGAGTCATATGGCCGGTCGCCGCCGCTGCCGCTGGTCGCGATCTATCCGGTCGAAGGGACGTTCTGGTCCGATCACCCGTACAGCGTGCTCGATGCGGAGTGGGTCGATGCGAGTGAGCGCGAGGCGGCAGCGATGTTCCTCGCGTTCCTCAAGGCGAAGCCGCAGCAGGAGAGCGCGATGGCGCTCGGGTTTCGCCCGGTGGACGCCACGATCAAGATCGGCGCGCCAATCGACGTGGCTCATGGCGTCGATCCGCAGCAGCCGCAGACCCTGCTCGAGGTTCCGGACGGTCCGACCCTTGACGCGCTGATCGCAGCGTGGCGCAAGACGAAGAAGGCGGCCGACGTCGTGTTCGTGTTCGACAAGTCGGGGAGCATGAATGGTCAGCCGCTCGCCGAAGCCAAGCGCGGAGCCAAGGCGTTCCTTGCCACCCTCGATGCGCGCGACGAGGTCACGCTCATGTTCTTCGACACGACCGTGCATCCTCCGCATGGTCCCGTCCAGGTCGGCAAGGCTCTCGCGGACCTCGAGTCGCGGATCGACGGGGTGCCAGCATCGGGCAACACGGCAGTGTACGACGCGACCCTCGACGCGTATGCGCTGCTGGCGAAGCGCCGCAAGACATCGGCGGACCGGATCCGTGCGGTTGTCGTGATGACAGATGGCGCCGACACCAGCTCCACGCGCACGTTCGAGACCGTGCGCAAGACGATCGGGGGCGAGGATCGAGCGGCGACGATCTTCACGGTCGCGTACGGCACGAACGCACGACGCGACGAGCTAAAGTCGCTCGCCGAGCTCGGGGGCGGCTCGTTCGCCGAGGGCGACGTCGCATCGATCATCCAGGTCTACCGCGACCTCGCATCCTTCTTCTGATGAGCAAGCGAACCGGAGTCGGCAAGGTGTTCGGGCGGGCCGCAATCGGTCCGCTCAATCTCTCCGTGCTCGGCGGCGCGGTGATCGGAGCACTCGCGCTCGCGAGCTGGCCGATCGTCGCCCTCGGCGGCGTGGCCTACGCGGCGCTCGTCGCATCCGACATCTCGAACGCCGACTTTCGCAAGCGGGTGCTGTTCGGCCGCGAGGCACCGACCAAGCTGCCACCGAGCACCACCTTCACGGACCCCGAGGTTCGTGCAGCCGTCGAGACGATCGGGCTGGCTCGCGACGAGGTCGACAAGGTGATCGCTACGACTCCGCAGCGGATCCAGCGCAACGTCAGCTCGGCGCTGAAGTCGATCGACGAGCTCGAGAGTCACGGTAGTGCGCTCGCGCTTCGCGGCGACGAGCTGTCGCGCTACCTCGCGACCGTCGACATCGCGAAGATCGAGGACGAGGCCGCCGCGCTGGACACGCGATCCGCCGATGCGAGTGATCCCGGCGCTCGCGAGGACTACAAGCACGCCGCTGCCTCCGCCATGGAGCGCCTCAAGGCGGTGCGCGACATCGCCGCGGCACGAGAGCGGACCCTCGCTCACCTTGCGCGGATCGCAGCGACAATCAAGGGCGTGCCGGCGAAGCTCGTGCGGCTGCGAGCGCTCGATGATCAGGCTTCGGATAAGCTGACCGACAGCGTCGGCTCCGAGCTCGAGAAGATGAACGTGGACCTGCGAGCGTTCGAACAGACGCTCGAGTCGATCGTGGAGGTGACACCATGAAGCCCAAGCTAGCGATCGTGATCGGATTTCTCCTCGCTGTCGGCGTGATCATCTACGTCGCGGTCGGCCGCAAGGACGGTGGGGGCACCAAGCCGGACCCGAAACCGGACCCAGATGGCTCTGCGAGTGCACCGAAGCCGCAAGCTCCGGTCGAGCTAACGTTCGAGTACTCGACGGAGAAGAAGGAGTGGCTCGAGGCAGCAGTCGTCGAGTTCGAAGCCGCGAACCCGACGATCGACGTCAAGCTCGTCGGCAAAGGGTCGCTCGATGCGGCGGACGCGATCCTCGCGGGCACCGACAAGCCCGTGCTGTGGAGCCCGGCGGACTCGCTGATCGCGAACCTGCTCGCATCGGACTGGCAGACCAAGTACGCGAAGGAGCTCTACCCGACCAGCGGAGAGGCCGGTCCGCAGCCGCTGCTGCTATCGCCTCTCGTGTTCGCCGTCTGGGAGGATCGCGCGAAGGTCCTCGTCGATGCTGCGAGTGGACAGCTGTCGTGGAAGACGATCCACAAGGCCGTCGCCTCGCCGAAGGGCTGGCCGGCGATCGGCGGCAAGCCGGGCTGGGGCTTCGTCAAGCTCGGCCACACCGATCCCAATCGCTCGAACTCCGGCGTGCAGGCCCTGATGCTGATGGCGCTCGAGCACTTCGGGACGCAGACGCTGACCGTCGAGCAGCTCCTCGATCCCAAGTTCCAGCAGTTCGTGAAGGAGATCGAGCTCGCGGTCCCGAAGTTCGAAGCATCGACCGGGACGTTCATGACGGACATGATCCGGTTCGGCCCGTCGAAGTACGACATCGCCGTGGTCTACGAGAGCCTCGCGGTCTCGCAGCTCGAGAACGCACAGGGACGGTGGGGCAGCCTGCACATCTACTATCCACCCGTCACGATCTGGAGCGACCACCCCGTGATGATCCTGGGTGGCGACTGGGTCACGCCGCAGCAGCGCGCCGCGGCGGAGACGCTCGTCGCGTTCCTGCGCAGCACGCGCGTCCAGTCCACCGCGCT
>JAYUYE010000210.1:0-5099 GCA_043752985.1 Myxococcales bacterium | reverse complement strand
TCGCACTAATCGCGTGCGCAGCGCTTGTCGTGTGGGTCACCACGATGCATCGCTCGACGGTCACGATCGTCGCCGCGATCGAGCGAGTGCGAATCGTGGAGGAGACCGAGATCTCCTTGCTCGTCCACGCGACGACGCAGAACGAGTTCGTGCGGCGGCAGCTCGAGAGCGAGCTGATGAATCAGATCGCGGAGGCACGTCGAGTCTCGGTCACCGACGACGAGGAGGCGCTCGTCCAGCAGGTCGAGGAGAGCGTGCAGGCGTACATCGCCGCGCCCGCCGACCAGGCCGAAGCCCGGCGGACAGCGGCATACCGAGCACTCGAGAACCTCGTGAACGCGAACATGCGCCACGCGCAGGTCGCCAAGGATCGCGCCGACCGCTGGAATAAGGTCGGCGACGTCGTCGCGATCTCGGTCGCGGCGGTGCTGCTTGTGTTGACCGCGGGATTTCTGATGTGGCTCAAGCGCCGAGCGCTGAGCCCGGTGTTCTCCCTCGCCGAGGTGATGCAGCGGTTCGGCCGCGGCGAGCGCGATGTGCGCGCGGGTGATCTGGGATATCAGGAGCTCGAGATGATGAGCGAGCGATTCAACGAGATGGCGAACGCGCTCGTGGCGAAGCGCGACGGTCAGATCGCATTTCTCGGCGGCGTCGCGCACGACCTGCGGGGGCCGCTCGGTGCGATCAGCCTGGCGCTCGAGGTCCTGGGAAGTGAGGTCGATACCGATCCGCGCAAGAAGCACGCGCTCGAGATCGCGAACGGCCAGATCACCCGGCTCGAGCGAATGATCGGTGACTTTCTCGACACCGCCAAGATCGATTCCGGTGAGCTCGAGCTGCGCTGGGAGGTCGAGGATGCGACGAAGATCCTGCGCGACATCGTGGAGCCGCTGCGCGCGACTTCTCCGAACCACGATCTCGTGCTCGACCTGCCTGCCGGGTCGGTGCTGGTCCGCTGCGATGCCGTCCGGATCGAGCAGGTGGTGTCGAACCTGGTGTCGAACGCGATCAAGTACTCGCCGCGTGGCGGTCAGGTCCGGGTCGCGCTGCGGACGTCGGATCGCGAGCTCGTGCTGATCGTCGCTGACGCCGGGCTCGGCATCGCTGCCGAGGATCAGGCGCGGTTGTTCGAGCCGTTCCAGCGGGTCGGCGACACCAAGCGCGCGATCGCGGGCGCCGGGCTCGGGCTGTTCATCGTGCGGCGGATCGTCGAGGCGCACGGCGGCCGGATCGAGCTCGCGAGCTCGCTGGGTGCTGGATCGACGTTCACGGTGACCCTCCCGCGCGACCCGGCTGGCGCATGCGCGTGATCGCGCAGGAGGCGTGGCGGGCGCAGACGTGGAAGAACGGCGCGGGCATCACGCACGAGATCTGGCGAACGCCGGACCTCGATGACTACGACGTGCGGGTGAGTCTCGCGGAGGTCACGCGACCGGGTGCGTTCTCGCTGTTCCCGGGCTATCGCAGGTGGTCGGTCCTGGTCGGTACCGCGCCGATCGAGCTCGTCCACGACCAGACGTTCCAGCTCGTGACGGCGGGGGATCACATCGAGCTCCCTGGCGAAGCACCGATCACCGCGAACCTCCGCGCGGGGACGACGCACCTGCTCAACGTGATCGCTCGCGGTCCGGTCGCCGTCGGGCGCGGTCCGGTCGCGCACCCGGTGCGGTTCGTGTTCGCGCTCGTCTCGAGGCCGCGGCTCGGACGCTGGGAGTCGGCCGTGCACGAACCCCCTGCGTCGACCGACACCACCGATTGCGTCTGGATCGCCTAGAACGCGGTCCCCATCCACTCTGCGATCGAGCGATACGAACGATCACCGATCACGACGTGATCGATGATCGGAATTCCGATCAATCGCCCGACCTCGCGCAGCCGTCGGGTCAGATCGATGTCCTCCTCGCTCGGTGTCGCATCACCCGAAGGATGATTGTGAACGAGCACGCCGCCCGCCGCGGCCATGCGCACGAGCGGCCGGAACACCTCGCGCGGATGCACCTCGACACCGGCGACGCTGCCGCGCGCGACCTCGACGATATCGAGCAGGCCGTTGCGGATGTCGACGCCGAGCACGATGAACACCTCCTGCGCGAGACCCGCGACGCGCGGGGCAACACAGCGATAGACGTCCTCGGCGCGGCCGACGGTCTCGCGATGGTGGATCGCATCGACCGCGCGTCTCCCGAGCTCGAACGCAGCAGTGACGCGGGCCGCTCGCGCCGTTCCGACCCCTGAGATCTGCGCCAGCTCGCGTGGCGACGCGCGCGACAGACCACCGACCCCACCGGCAGAGCTCAAGAGCTCGGCGGCGATCTCGCGGACCGGCCGATGCTTGGCCCCGGTCCCGAGCAGCATCCCGAGAAGCTCGTCATCCCCGAGCGCGTCGGTCCCGGTGCGCCACAGTCGTTCGCGCGGACGCTCGTCCGGATCGCAGACCGGATCACAGAGCTCATCGGCCACCGCGTGCTCCTCCATGCGGAACGCTCGAGCAAGCGACGCGCCAGCCCGTCGTGACCGTGTCATCGCGACGTTGCAGGGTCGGATGGCCGCCGCCCGGACGAGCGACCGGCGTCCGGCCGGACGGGGGGGCACGTGAAGTCGTCGGCGATCATTCCGAGTGATCGAGGACAAGCTCGGCGATGGTCGTGTCGATGGACAGCATGACGGCAACTCCGAGCACGGCGCGTGCCGCGGTCGAACGGGTGTCGACCGTGAAACCGGCACATACCTTGCGAGGTTTCGTGCAACCCAGCGCAGTCGTTGCGTGGTGCCAGGTTCGAGCCGAATTGCGCGCAAAACGCTGCGCCACGCAGCGCTGCCGCGCAATATCTGCGCTGCAGTGGCTCTGGACCCGACCACCTGGCGGGCCCGACACGTGCATCTCCGGCCGCCATGCGCCGCCTGTGGATCGCTTTCATCTCGGTTGTCGTGATCTCGTTCGGGATCCTCGGGTGGGTCGGGACGCGCATCTATCAGCAGGCTCCGCCGGTTCCCGATCGGGTGGTCGCCGAGGACGGGCGGGTCGTGTTCGAAGCCGGCGAGGTCGCGTTCGGCCAGGATGTCTGGCGTTCGTTCGGTGGCATGGAGCTCGGATCGATCTGGGGGCACGGCGCGTACGTGGCGCCAGACTGGACGGCGGACTGGCTGCATCGCGAGCTCGTCGCGGTCCTCGATAAGTGGGCGCAAGGTGCGAGGAGCGCGAGCTACGAGGCTCTGCCCCCGGAGACCCAGGCCGCGTTGCGCGAGCGCCTTCGGGCGCTGTACCGCGTCAATCGGTTCGACAAGACGACCCGCACCTTGACCGTGTCGAACGCGCGCGCAGATGCGATCGAGCAGATCGCGGCGTACTACACGCAGCTGTTCCGCGATGGCCGTGAGGACTATGCGCTGCCGAAGAACACGGTCGTCGAACCGGCGCGGGCACATGCGCTGTCTGCGTTCTTCTTCTGGTCGGCGTGGGCCGCGGCAACGCATCGCCCCAACGACACCGTCACGTACACGAGCAACTGGCCGCACGAACCGTTGATCGGCAACGTGCCGACCTCCGACGCGATCGTGTGGACCGGCGTCAGCATCCTGCTCCTTCTCGCAGGGATCGGAGCACTCGCATTCTGGCACGCCGCACGACGCCGTGAGGAACCGCCCGCGGAGATCCCCAAGGAGGATCCGTTGCTCGGCGCGACGCCAACTCCATCACAGCTCGCGACGGTGAAGTACTTCTGGGTCGTCTGCCTCTTGATCGTCTTGCAGATCCTGATGGGGATCATCTGCGCCCACTACGGCGTCGAAGGCAGCGGCTTCTACGGGATTCCGCTCGCGAAGATCCTGCCGTACTCGGTCGCTCGCACGTGGCACGTGCAGCTCGGCATCTTCTGGATCGCGACCGCGTGGCTCGCTGCGGGGCTCGCGATCGCACCGATGGTCGGTGGAGAGCGCAAGGGCCAGCGCGCGCTGGTCAACGTGCTGTTCGCCGCGCTGCTCGCGGTCGTGATCGGCTCGCTCGGCGGAGAGCTGCTCGCCGTTCACGGAGACCTCACCGACGACGCGGTGTGGTGGCTCGGCCACTCGGGGTACGAGTACATCGACCTTGGCCGCGTGTTCCAGTTTGCGCTGATGGGTGGGCTGTGTCTGTGGGTGTTCCTCGTTGCGCGCGCGATGTGGCCTGCCTTGAAGCGGCGCGGCGAGGAACAACGACCGCTACTGCTCCTGCTCTTGATCTCGACCGTCGCGATCGGCGGGTTCTACTTCGCCGCGCTCGGGGCCGGTCGCCACACGAACCTCGCCGTCGCCGAGTACTGGCGCTGGTGGGTCGTGCATCTCTGGGTCGAGGGCTTCTTCGAAGTGTTCGCGACGGTGATCATTGCCTTCTTGTTCGTGCGGCTCGGGCTGATCCGGGCGCGCATCGCGAGTCAGGCCACCGTGCTCGCGGCGACGATCTTCCTCGCCGGCGGCATCATCGGCACGCTCCACCACCTCTACTTTTCCGGAACGCCGACGGTCGTGCTCGCGTTCGGTGCTGCGTTCAGTGCACTCGAGGTCGTTCCGCTCGTGTTCCTCGGCTTCGATGCCTGGGAGAACTGGCGACACACGAAGTCGACGCACTGGATGCGCGGATATCGCTGGCCGATCTACTTCTTCATCGCGGTCGCGTTCTGGAATCTCGTCGGCGCCGGACTGTTCGGTTTCATGATCAATCCGCCGATCGCGCTGTACTACATGCAGGGGCTCAACACGACGCCCGTCCACGCGCACACGGCGCTGTTCGGCGTCTACGGCATGCTCGGCATGGGGCTCGTGCTGTTCACCGTGAAGGCACTGCGCCCGACGCTGGTGTGGCCGGACCGGATGCTGAAGCTCTCGTTCTGGGGCATCAACCTCGGCCTCGGCGCGATGGTGCTCCTCAGCGTATTGCCCGTGGGCCTGATGCAGACCTGGGCCGCCGTCGATACCGGCTACTGGTACGCCCGCAGCGCGGAGTTCATGCAGACGCCGGTGATGGAGAAGCTGCGCTGGATGCGAGTCTTCGGTGACACCGTGTTCGCGGTCGGCGCGTTCCTGTTCGTCGCAGCCGTGATCAAGATGACGCTCGGCAAGCGAGC
>JAYUYE010000209.1:0-1944 GCA_043752985.1 Myxococcales bacterium | reverse complement strand
GTCGTCCAGGGCGAGATGAAGCTGTTCCCGGTGACCGTGGTCGCGAACAAGCGCATCGTCATCCGCACCACCTCGACCAAGGACGTCGACCTCTACATCCAGATGGGCGGCGCGCCGACCACGGCGGCGTACCTGATGCGCGGCTACACGAGCTCGGGCAACGAGACCATCTCGTACACCCCAACGAGCAGCGGCACGCTGAACGTCGGCGTGTATGGCTATCAGGCGGGTGCGTTCACGGTGAAGACCGCGGACCAGTAGTCATCGGTCGAGAGACTCCACCGCACTGGCAACTCGGGTGTCTGGTGACGCGACGTTCGCGCACTGGCCACCCGAGTTGCCATTTGTACGTTCCAGGAGTTAGGCGCGTGCGGTAACCGCACACCACGGATCGACGCTTGCACGATGCGCGCTCGCCGTGCCGCATCTCCGCTCCCTCGTCGTTCTCGCTCTGTTCTCGTCGTGCGCCGATGGCCCCATGGCCGACCTGCCCGAGGAAGACGAGCTACCGGGTGGCGATCTGCCCGTCGGCGATATCTCCGCCGACGACGCGAAGGCCGATGGCCAGTGGGGCTCCGCGCTCGACTGCAAGCCGGTACCGCCGCTCCCTCCGCTCGCGCAGCCGAGGATCACGCTGTCGATCGACGGCTTGACGCTGCGACTGACCGACGTGGCGAGCGGGTTTGACAAGGTGTTCCCCGTGGGTCCGGGCGCGATCGAGACGGACCCGAACCGTGCCGAGTTCGGCGAATCGTTCTCCTACTTCCCGATCGCGGTCACCGGCCGCCACGACTTCGAGATCACCCCGTCGACGATCCAGCCGTGCAAGACCTGGCTGACGGATCAGGCGACCGGTACGAAGACCCCCGTCTTCGCCGGCCTGCCGTTCCTCAGCTTCTACGGCAACTACGGCATCCACGGTCCGATCGACAACTACCGCGCGCCGAGTGGCGGCACCCTGCGCCGCGGCTACGTCTCGCACGGCTGCTTTCGCATGCAGGCCGCCGACATCCTCGAGGTCTACGCCCGGATCAGGGGCGTGGCGAAGGTTCCCGTCCGCCTGCAGCGCGAGCCCGAGCGCACGCTCGAAGGAACGCGCGTCGACCTCGCCGCCAGGTGGGTCGGCTCGGTCTGCTCGCAGAATATCGACTGCAACTTCCCGGGCGGCTTCTGTGCGACCCACAAGCTGACCCAGCGCGGGTTCTGCAGCGCGCGATGCAGCACGACCTGCGCGGACCGCGCGGGCTCGCCGTCGACGTTCTGCGTCGCCGATCCGAACGCGGCAGGGCAGGGCATGTGCGTGAACAAGGCGCAGTCGGAGAACTTCGCGTGCCGCCCCTACGATCACTTCCAGATCGCTACCGCCACGCAACGCTTCAACAACCCCTCGGTCAAGGCGAGCGTCTGCCTCCCGAAGTCGCCCGGCTGGGTCGGCGATCACTGCCTGTCGAGCGCCGAGTGCGGCAGCGGCACGACCTGCGTGGGTGCGACGGCGACCCGGCCGGGCATGTGCACGATGGCGTGCACCCGCTTCTGCGCCGATCAACCCGGGTCCGCCGATACGTTCTGCGCTGGGGTCCCATCGCTCGGCACCGGCGGTTCGTGTGTTCGCCAGTGCACGCTGGACAGCAATGCCTCGGAGTGTCCGTCGGACATGGCGTGCACGACGACCGCGCGGTTCGGTACGGCCTACGCGGCACAGGCCGTCTGCCTCCCGCGCCGGTGAGCTCGTCGCGGCTCGATGGATGCGCCACCACGCGGTTTGCGCCGCGTGGCTGGCCGAGCAGCGGCTAGTCGACTCGCCGGCGAGCGGAGTCTGACCCGCATCTAGCGGCGGCGGATTCGCCAGCGATACACTCCGTAGCCGACGGTCATGCTGACGATCAACGGCGTCACGAAGGCTGCGAGCGCCGCGTGGTTGCGCGATCGGTCGCCGCCGAGCGC
>JAYUYE010000208.1:0-11854 GCA_043752985.1 Myxococcales bacterium | reverse complement strand
GCAGCTTCAAGACGGTGCTACCGATGCCGCGCGCCGACGAGCAACCGGTCTCGCCGATGCCCGGCGTCAGCGTGCCTCGCGTTCCTCCGGGCCCGTTGCCCGCTGCCGGTTCGGCCAGGGCGGGATCCGGATCGGCCGCCGATTCGACGAAGCGCTAGCTCGGTCAGGGAGCTAGACTGCCAGCTGCGGCCTCACGCCCGGCCTACTCGACGCGCGCGACAATCACGTACTGATCGGGGAGCTCGAACGCGACCTTCGCGATCAGGCCGGCCGACGCAAGCTCGGCGATCACGGCGCTCGGCGCGAGGCGAAACTTCGCCGGCGGGCCGCGTGTTGCATCGAGCTTGAAGTCGACGATCGTGACCGTCCCGCCGGGCTTCAGCGCTGCCGCGAGCTTGCGTGCATAGGTTTCGCGCCCGTTGACGTGGTGCCAGACATCTGCAACGAGGATTCGATCGACGCTGCCAGGGGCGAGCTGCGGATCGTCGGCGGGCGTGACGATCGCGCGGATGTTCGTCAGGCCTTCGCGCTGCGCGCGCTCGTCGAGGTAGCGGACCATGTCGGGCTCGAGGTCGGTCGCGATCACCTGACCCTGCGGCATCGCGCGAGCGAGCCGGACCGTGAAGTAGCCGGTGCCCGCGCCGATGTCGGCGACGGTCATCGCGGGCGTCAACGCGAGCGCGGCGACGACGCGATCGGGCTGTTGCCAGGCGTCCCGCGCCGGGTCGTCAAACACCTGGACCCAGTCCTCGGCGTTCTTGAAGCCGTGGTGCATGCCGCCACCCGTGTGGTCTGCATGAGAGTGGCCGGCGTGTTCGGCGTGCGCTGGTGCGGCCGGTGGCGGTGAACCACCACATGCGGCAACCACAGAAAGCGAGAGCCAGTGCTTCATCGGCATCCAGGCGCCCTCATGAGTTGACCACCCGCGCGTGCGGGATCCGGCGGCGGTGCAGCAGGCGAAGCCCGAGCCAGGCGGCGAGCACGGCGCCCGGCCACGCGAGCCACGCGAGCTGCGCCCACCACGGGCGCTCGAACCGGAGCTGGATGACGTGCGTGCCGGTCGGCACATCGACCGCGGGAAAATCGGGCGTCACGCGACGCACCGGGACCTCGACGCCGTCGAGATAGACGTGCCAGCGCGGGTGCCAGCTCTCGCGGAACACGAACGTCGTCGGCGCGGCGGTTTCGACCTCGGCGATCAAATCCGCTGCATCGCCGGGAGAGTCCTGGCGCCATGCACGCAGCGTCTTGCCCGCGGGCGCGATGCCGGGCAGACCGTGGCCGGCGTAGACGAGGTGGCGGTTCTCGAGCGGCAAGCTCGTCTTCGCCCACTCGAGTGCGGCCTTGCGCGCGGCCGTGTTCGCGCCGGTCGGGCCGGGCGGTAGCACGCCGGTGATCCAGATCGGCGAGACGAGGCCGGGTGTGGGAAGTCGGCGAACGATGTACGTCCCGGTCTCGAACACGACATCACCGACGGGCATCGTCGATGCCTTGCTGCGCTCGAACACGAGATACGGCGCGTCGTAGATCCACGCGGCCTTCGGGAAGTCGCGCACCGTCCACAAAAAGTCGTAGTTCGGGCTGGCCTGCAGGCCACCGCCACCCATCTGCAGCATCGATGGCACCTTGCCGTAGACGTAGCTGAGGAGGTTCCACCAGTGGTTCTCGGCACCGGGGCCGACCTGCTTGCGACCTGGTGGTTCCTTCTTCAGCGCGTCGATGATCGTCATCATCTCGTCGCGGTGACTGCCGGGATAATCGGCGAGGACGCGCACACGACTGCGCTGGACCCTCACGCCGGGCAGCACCGTCATCACGACGAGCCCCGCGATCAGCGTGCTGATCCCGGTGCGGATGCCGAACTGAGTCTTGAGCCCGTTCCACAGCGGTCGGATCAGGAGGACGAAGGCGCCCATGAACAGCGCCGCGCCCGCGTAGCGCAGCATGCTCGGGTCCGCGATCACGTCACGGCTGAGCACGCGCAGGAAGTAGATCACGCGCGACTTGTCGGTCGCGAAGACCAGCAAGTAGAGTGTCAGCACGGGCACGCCGATCGCGACGGTTCCGAACAGCACGAACCGGATCGCCTGCGAGCGCAGCGTCTTCTCCGGCGCGTCCCACAGCACCTTGCCGGTCGAATACAGCCCGGCGCCGATCGCGAGCGCGAGCATGATCTGGAGCGCGCCGAGGAAACGCACTGCAGGCAACAGGTCGTCGCCGGTCTTGCCCATGTGCGGCCCCATGCCGAGGAGCAGCGCGTAGACGAGCGCGGGGATCCACAGCCAGCGGAGCAGCGTGCCGCGGCCGAGGACGAGTGCGATCGGCAGCGCGGCCGTGAGCACCAGAAACCGCTCGTGATCGAGGAGCATCCCCGTGTAGATCCACTTCGCGAGATCTTTGAAGCCTGGGCCCACCTCGTCGTTGACCCGGTGCGGGAAGCCGCCGAACCCGCCGTAGTCGACGAGCAGCGGCGCGAGCACGGGGAGCAGGGAGATCGTGAGCAGCAGCGTGAAGCACGCGAGTCGCACGAACTCGCGAAGGAAGGGCCGTGGTGCTGGCTCCTTCCAGCGGACGGCGATCGGGTGCAGCCAGTGGCCCTCGACGACGGTGGTCCCGACCCGCGCGAGCGCACGATCGATCGCGTGCATCGCGAGCTGGCCGAGGAAGCCGAACAACAACGCGAGCCCGAGCGCGATCACGGCGAACGGGTGACAAAGCCCGACGAACGCACTCCACGCGATCGCAGGTGCCAGGCCGCGGCCCGCGTTCGCCCAGCGCACCGTGTGACCGAGTGCGACCGGGAACGCGGCAAAAGCCCAGGTCTGCGTGTACAGCCCGACCGAGAACGTGCCGTCGGAGGAGAACCCCCAGCGCGAGGTCCCGATCGTGAATGCGATCACCAGCGCGGCGACGGTCGCTTGCCACGGCGCCGCGCCAAGGAGCCGCATGCCGCGGTACGCCGCGAGCGGTGCGAGCACGAGCGGCAAGAACACGCTGAGCTGGAACCAGAACAGGTGATGGCCGAACGCGGCCGACGGAATCGCCGACGCGAGCTGCGGCAGCACCTGGTAGTAGTACGCAGACGCGTAGCCGGCGTTCGCGCTCGGATTCCAGAAGTCCCAGTCGCCGACGCGAATGCAGTCCGCGAGCCGCGCCGTCTCTGCGAGGTGGAACGTCAGATCATCGCCGGCGAGCTCACCGCGAAAGATCCCGAGGTAGACCACGCACAGGACGATCGTGATCGCCGCGGCGGCGGGCAGGGCGCCGTACTTCGCGAGCCACGCGCAGGCGGCATCCCATGCATCGGGACCCTCGGGCGGTGTGACCTTCGCGGTGGTCTCGGCAGCGACGGACGCCACGGCCGGCGTGGAGTCGCGCTTCCCGGGCGGCTCGGCGGCCGGCAGCTCCGGAGTGGAGTCGCGCGTGCTCATTCCAGTCCCAGCAGCTCGGCGACCTGCTCTTCCGTGAACAGCGGCGTTGCGCCACGCACTCCGGCGACCGCGGCGGCGTAGCGACTCGCTGCGCGACCCGAGGTCTCGAGATCCCAGCCCATCGTCATCCCGAGCACGAGGATCGCGAGGTACGCATCGCCACACCCGACGTTGTCACCTCCGGGCGCGGCGCGCACGCCTTCGATCGAGATCGGTGGCCCGTCGCCGTGGAGCGTCGAGCCATCGGCGCCGTGAGTGACGACCACGGTCCGGCCTCGCTCGCGCAGAGCGGCGATCGGGTCGGACCAGCGGAGCCACGCCGCGATCGCGGCGAGCTCGCGATCATTGACCTTGACCAGATCGGCGACGGCGAGCGCTTCGGCGACGGCAGCGTGCTCGGATCCCGGCTGGCCACCGGCGAGCACGCCACCGGTCGTGCGGCGCAGGTTGACGTCGCACACCTTGAGGCATGCCTTCTGCGCCGACGCGATCGCATCGCGCCAGCTGCCGAGCCCTTCCGGCGTGTGCTGGGACAGCGTTCCGAACACAAACACACCCGCCTGGGCGATCGCGGTGCGCACGCCCGGAGTGCACGCGATCCGCTCCCACGCGCGCCCGTGATGCATCGTGTAGCGCGGCTCGCCCGCCTCGACGGCGATCGTGACCTCGCCCGTCGCGCGCTCGGGATCGAGCTGGATCAGCGACGTATCGATGCACTCCGACAGCCGTGCGATCGCGCGGTGGCCGTCGTCGTCGTCGCCGACCCGGCTGACGAGCTGGGCCCAGCCGCCGGCCTGGCCGAGGTGCCACGCGACGTTCGCAGGCGCACCACCGAGCTGGTCTCCGTCGACGAATCGATCCCACAGGACCTCGCCCCAGACCACCACCGCTTCGTCGCTAGTTGACATCGGACGAGATAGTGTAAATAATACACCTAATGTCAGAGCTCGACATCTACGATAGCTCCCTGGCGCTCTGCACCGACTTGTACCAGCTGTCGATGGCCTGCGGCTACTGGAAGGCGGGCCACAGCGAACGCGAGGCGGTGTTTCATCTGACGTATCGCCGCCCGCCGTTCGGTGGTGGCTACGCGATCGCCGCAGGAATCGCGCCCGCGCTCGCCTACCTCGAGCGGCTGCGGTTCACCGGCGATGATCTCGCCTACCTGGCGACACTCACCGATCTCACCGGCGCGACCCTGTTTCCTGGCGGCTTTCTCGACTACCTGCGCGAGCTGCGGTTCACCTGCGCGGTCGACGCTGTCCCGGAGGGCAGCCTCGTGTTCCCGCACGAACCCATCCTCCGCGTCCGCGGTCCGATCGGCCAGGCGCAGCTGGTCGAGACCGCGCTGCTGACCCTCGTCAACTTCCAGTCGCTGATCGCGACGAAGGCGGCGCGCGTGTGCCAGGCGGCGCGCGGCAAGCCGGTGCTCGAGTTCGGGTTGCGGCGCGCGCAGGGCTTCGACGGCGGTCTCGGTGCGTCGCGCGCCGCGTACATCGGAGGCTGCGCGGCGAGCTCGAACGTCCTCGCGGGCAAGCTGTTCGGGATCCCGGTGCGCGGCACGCACGCCCACAGCTGGGTGATGTTTCACGGCGACGAGCTCGCGAGCTTTCGCGCGTACGCCGATGCGCTGCCAGGCAACTGCACGTTCCTCGTCGACACCTACGACACGATCGACGGTGTGGCCCACGCCATCACCGTCGGCAAGGAGCTGCGCGCGAAGGGCTATCCGCTCGGCGGAATCCGGCTCGATTCCGGGGACCTCGCCCACCTCTCGATCGAAGCGCGCCGGATGCTCGACGCCGCAGGGTTCCCCGACGCGAAGATCGTCGCGTCCAATGATCTCGACGAGACCCTGATCACCAGCCTGTTCGAGCAGGGAGCGCAGATCGATGTGTTCGGGGTAGGCACCAAGCTCGTGACCGCGTTCGATCAACCCGCGCTCGGCGGCGTGTACAAGCTCGGCGCGAGCCGCGGCGAGGACGGCCAGTGGCGCGATGCGATCAAGCTCAGCGAGCAGCCGATCAAGATCTCGAACCCCGGGATCCTCCAGGTCCGCCGGCTTCGCCGCGACGGCGAGCTCGTCGGCGACGTGATCTACGACTCGGAGGCAGGGTTTGCCGGCCCGGCGATGCACGACATCGAAGATCCGACCCACCCGGTGTGGGCACCGGCCTACGAGACCGGCGAAGATCTCCTGGTGACCATGCTCGACGGCGGCAGGCGGGTGCGCGACTCCGACAGTCTCGAGGTCGCGCGTGCGCGAGCCGCTCGTGAGCTCACGCAGCTGTCGCCGCGCACGAAGCGATTCCACAATCCGCAGCCGTATCCGGTCGGGCTCGACCACAACGTTCACACCCGCAAGCAGGCGCTGATCGCAGCGGCGCGAGGTCGGCGATGAAGCCACTGGTCTTCTCGACCTCGGCGTATGGCTACCTCGGCGCGGCCATCGCCACGCACGGCGGGTGGGAGCAGGGCGCGATCGCGCGCAAGACCTTTCCCGACGGCGAGCACTACCTGCGCGTCGACAGTGACCCCGCGGATCGCGACGTCATCCTTGTCGGTGGCACGGTCGACGAGACATCCACGCTCGAGGTCTACGATCTCGCGTGTGGCCTCGTCACCGAAGGCGCGCAGCGCCTGCGCATGGTGATCCCGTTCTACGGCTACTCGACCATGGAGCGCGCGGTGCGGCCGGGCGAGGTCGTCACCGCGAAGACCCGGGCCCGCCTGCTGTCGTCGATCCCGATGGCGAGCCGCGGCACGCAGGTGTTCATGCTCGATCTCCACGTCGCCTCGATCGCGCACTACTTCGATGGCGACATCCGCACGATCCACGTCTACGGCAAGTCGCTCGTGACCGCTGCAGCGCGCCGGCTGGGTGGGGATGACTTCGTGCTCGCGTGTACCGATGCCGGCCGCGCGAAGTGGGTCGAGTCGCTCGCGAACGACCTCGGTGTCGAGCCAGCGTTCGTCTACAAGCGCCGCCTCGACGGCAGCTCGACGGAGGTCACCGGGGTGTCGGCGCAGGTCGCCGGTCGGCGCGTCGTGATCTACGACGACATGATCCGCACGGGGGGCTCGCTGCTCGGTGCGGCAGCGGCGTACAAGGAAGCGGGGGCGGTGCAGATCGACGCGATCGCCACGCACGGGCTGTTTCCCGGGGATTCACTGACAAAGATCCGGGACAGCGGGCTGCTCGGTCAAATCATCGTCACCGACAGCCATCCGCGCGCCGTCGCACTCGAGAACGACTTTCTCCACGTCGACAGCACCGCCAAGCTGCTGACGGAGCATCTGATCTCCAACCGGTAGGTCGCCATGAGATTGATCAAGGTCGCTGTCGCGTGTGTCAACCAGACGCCGTTCGCGTGGGACGAGAACTTCGTCCACCTCCGCATGGCGATCGATCACGCGCGCGCCGAAGGAGCCACGCTGCTCTGCCTGCCCGAGCTCGCGATCACCGGCTACGCCTGCGAGGACGCGTTCTTCATGGACGGCCTGCAGGACACCGCCTTCGCGCAGCTCGAAGCGCTCGCGCTGCTCACCGAGGGCATCGTCGTCGCGGTCGGACTGCCCGTCTATCACGAGAAGGCGCTGTACAACGCGGCGGCACTCCTCGTGGACGGCAAGATCGTCGGCTTCGCGGCGAAGCAATTCCTCGCGGGTGATGGCATCCACTACGAGCCACGGTGGTTCAAAGCATGGCCCGCGGGTGAGATCGACGTGCTCGAGCGCACCGCGGCCGACGGCACCGTCCGGCGGTTCCCGATCGGTGATCTCGTGTTCGACATCGGCGACGTCCGGATCGGCTTCGAGATCTGCGAGGACGCATGGGTCGCGAACCGCCCGGGCATGGACCTCGCGCTGCGCGGCGCGGACATCTTGTGCAACCCGTCGGCGAGTCACTTCGCGTTCGGCAAGTTCACCGTGCGCCAGCGGTTTGTGGTCGAGGGTTCGCGCGCGTTCGGCGTCGCCTACCTGTACGCGAACCTCATGGGAAACGAAGCAGGTCGCATCATCTATGACGGAGGCGCGTTGATCGCGTCGGGTGGCGAGCTCGTCGCGCGCGGTCGCCGGTTCTCGTTTCACGACGTCGAGCTCGCGTTCGCGGTGGTCGACATCGACGGGAATCGCCGCGAGCAAGCGCGCCGCGGCAGCCATCGCCCGCGCCATGACGCGGAGGAGCTGGTCGTCGAGCATTCATTCGTGTGGCCGGTGCGCAAGCCCGAGAAGATCACGTTACCGGCGGTGTCGTGGGAGGACCGCGCGAGTGTTCGCGAGGAGGAGTTCTCCCGCGCCGTGGCACTCGGGCTGTGGGACTACCTCCGCAAGAGCCGCGCGCAGGGCTACGTCGTCTCGCTGTCGGGTGGCGCGGACTCCGCCGCGTGCGCGGTGCTCGTCGCTCTCATGGTGCAGTTCGCAATGGCCGAGCTCGGCAAGGGCGGTGTGCGCCAGCACCTCCCGGTGATTCGCCGGCTCCACGATGTTCTCGACGCCGGCGGTGACGTCGCGGCGGCGGTCGGCGCGCTCCTGTCGTGCGCGTACCAGCCGACCGAGCACTCCGGGCCGGTGACCCGCAACGCGGCGGAGCAGGTCGCGAAGGCGATCGGTTCCGAGTTCCACGTGATCGATGTCGACCCGCAGTACAAGCAGTACATCGCGTCGCTCGAGACGGCGATCGGCCGC
Organism: Myxococcales bacterium; assembly: GCA_043752985.1. GTDB lineage: Bacteria > Myxococcota_A > Polyangia > Haliangiales > Haliangiaceae > JABFXX01. The sequence continues at coordinate 3,734 of JAYUYE010000208.1, read as the reverse complement.
AAGCTCTCGTGGTCGACGGACGACCTGACGCTGCAGAACATCCAGGCGCGCGTGCGCGCGCCCTCGATCTGGATGCTCGCGAACCTGCGCAACGCCGTGCTGCTCACCACGTCGAACCGCTCGGAGGCGGCCGTCGGTTACGCCACGATGGATGGCGACACCGCCGGTGGGCTCGCGCCGCTCGGTGGCATCGACAAGACGTATCTGCGCGAGTGGTTGCGCTGGATGGAGGTCAAGGGCCCGGTCGGCCTCGAACCGATTCCCGCGCTGCGCTTCATCAACTCGCAGCAGCCGACCGCCGAGCTGCGCCCGCCCGACAAGGACGGCAAGGCGCAGACCGACGAGGCGGACCTCATGCCGTACGACTTCCTCGAGGCGGTCGAGGACTGCGCGATCCGCGACAAGCACACGCCCGTCGAGGTGCTGCAAAGCCTGTTGCCTCGCTATCCCGAGCAGACGCCGGTGCAGCTCTCGATCTGGATCGAGCGATTCTTCCGGCTGTGGTGTCGCAATCAGTGGAAGCGCGAGCGCCTGGCTCCGGCCTTCCATCTCGACGACCGCAACGTCGATCCGAGATCGTGGTGTCGGTTCCCGATCGTGTCGGGAGGCTTCGAGCGCGAGCTCGCCGAGCTGCGCTCGTTCGTTGCATCCGGGCGTGCCGACCGATGAGCTTCTCGTACGAATACGCGCGCCCGGCCGTCGCGGTCGATTGCGTGGTGTTCGGACTCGACGAGACCGACCTCAAGGTCCTGCTGATCCAGCGCAAGCTGCAACCGTTTCAGCACACCTGGGCGCTGCCCGGCGGCTTCGTCCGGATCCAGGAGACGATCGATGAGGCGGCGCGCCGCGAGCTCGAGGAAGAAGCGGGCGTCTCCGACATCTACCTCGAGCAGCTGTACACGTTCGGCGCACTCGGACGCGATCCGCGCGAGCGAGTCGTCACGATCGCGTACTACGCGCTCGCAAAGCTCAGCGATCACCGGATCCGCGCCGCGACGGATGCGATGGGCGTCGGCTGGTTCGCGCTCGATGATCTACCGAAGCTCGCGTTCGATCACACCGAGATCGTCACCCGCGGGCACGAACGTCTGCGCGGCAAGGTCCGATACGCGCCAGTGGGCTTCGAGCTGTTGCCGCCGCGGTTCTCGTTGACTCAACTGCAACGCCTGTACGAAATCATCCTCGGCACGGATCTCGACAAGCGAAACTTCCGCAAGAAGATCCTCTCCCTCGATCTGATCGTCGAGACCGACGAGGTCGAGCAGGGCGTGCGCCATCGTGCAGCGCGGCTCTATCGGTTTGATCGGCGCAAGTACGACCGTCTTGCCAAGCAAGGGTTCGAGCTATCGATATAAGCTCAGGGGTATGCGCGCCCTGATCCTCGTCGATTTGCAAAATGACTTCTGCCCCGGTGGCGCGCTCGCGGTTCCACTCGGGAACGAGGTCATCCCGGTCGCCAATCGCGTGATGCCGCACTTCTCGACGGTCGTGGTCACCCAGGACTGGCATCCGACCGGTCACAAGAGCTTCGCGGTCAACAACCCCGGCACCAAGCCCGGCGACGTGATCGACGTCACCGGCATCTCGCAGACCATGTGGCCCGCGCACTGCGTGCAGGAGACGCCGGGTGCCGAGATCCACGCCGGCCTCGACCGCGCGAAGCTGGCCGACCTGTTCAAGAAGGGCACCGATCCTGACTTCGATAGCTACAGCGGCTTCTTCGATACTGGCAAGAAGGCGACCGGCCTCGCCGAGTACCTCAACGAGCGCTGGATCAAGCAGGTCTACGTGATGGGCCTCGCGACCGACTACTGCGTGAAGCGGACCGCCCTCGATGCCAAGGAGCTCGGGTTCGACGTTTACCTGATCTCCGACGGCTGCCGCGCGGTCGAGCTGCACCCCGGTGACGGCGACGCGGCGATCGAGGAGATGCGTGCCGCAGGCGTGCACATCGTCGAGAGTGGCGCGATCGGGCCGTAGGCGTTACCGAGACAGGATGCGCGGCCGATCGATCGACGTCGGTGCGAGGTGGAAGCTTCCACGTAGAGACACGGAGCCGGTGGTGCCCGTGACCTCGACGGCGCCCGGGATCGTGACGCAGTCGAACGCGCCATCGAGCCCGCCGTCGTTTGCCGCCGTGATGGTCACCGTGCAGGTCTCCGCGGTCGACGCGTACAGGTCGCCCGTGGCCGGCCCATTCTCCACCGCGCGCACGCGTCCGGTCGAGAATCGCCCAGCTGCGGTGTACTGCCCCGAACCGCGGAAATCGCGGATGTAGATGCTCGTGGTGGGGCCGTGCGTGTACGGCTGCGCGGCGACGAAGCCGCCAGACACGATGTCTCGATACATGATCTCGAGCCCCTGTCGGGTCTCTGGTTCACCGGCGGCATCGCGGAACTCCCACAGGTCCGCCCCGAAGATCACCACGTTGTCGAGACCGCCATCCCATGGCCCTCCGACGACGGCCCTCGAGTCGAGCGCGATGGTCGCGGCGCCCGACGCCTCGAAGCGGACAAACGTCGCCGCGCTCAGGTCCTGCGGGAAGCAGCGTTCCTGGCACAGGTCGCCTGCGGGACACGCCTCGCCGCACAGCGCCGCGACACACGACGAGCTACCACATGCCGTGGGCGCGTCGGCCTTGGTATCCGGGTTGGGAAGGTATGATCCGACGTCGGGCTCGCTCGTGGGGTCGACGAAACCGGTGTCGTCCGCGACGCACGCGACGAGGCTCGTGACGAGGACGAAGTTGGCGAGGTGGTGCATGCCCCACGCATGCTGCTTGCCGCATGCCAAATAAGAATGCAGATTCTGAATTCTAAATGCGCAGAACCATGCGCGATCTGTAGCGAGGCCCGCACACGGTGGCGGCTGCGCTGGTCACCGACGGCGAGTCGCGTTGCCAGCTCGGCCGCGGGCGTGCACATCGTCGAGAGCGCACAAACCGGTCCTGGTGCGCGGTGTCTGGAACCGCGTACCGCAGGGCTCCGGAGGCCGCAGCGCAGAATCGGTTGTCGTCGCGCGTGTGCCTGCAAGCCTCCGCGGTCAGTTTCTCCTGGGCATCAACATTGGACGGAAGCCCCTGAAGCCCGGGCCCTGTTAACAGTTCGCCAACCCGGTCGTCCTCACCCAGTTGCACGAGGCGTACATTGCGGATGTGGAGGAGTTGCCGGCGGTCGTGACCGCGGCGCGGCGCGGTGATCGCGCGGCGTTTGCGGAGCTGTATCGCCGGTTCCACCGCGCCGTACACGGCGTCATCCTCGCGCGCGTCGCGTATCGTGATGCCGCCGACCTCGTGCAGGACGTGTTCGCCGCGGCGCTCGAGCGGTTGCCGCAGCTCGGCGAGCCGGCGGCGTTTCCGGGCTGGATCATGACGATCGCGCGCAATCGCTCGATCGATCACCTGCGCGGGCAGAAGCCGACCGATGAGCTCACGGACCTGCCGGGCGAGGTGTCGCGGGGCGCCGAGGTGGCGCAGGTACTGGTGGCGCTGCGCGCGCTGCCCGAGGCCTATCAGGAGACGATGGTTCTGCGCCTCGTCGAGGGGATGTCGGGCCCCGAGATCGCGGAGCAGACCGGACTGTCGCCCGGGTCTGTGCGCGTCAACCTGCACCGTGGCATGAAGCTTCTGCGCGAGCGCCTTGGCGTCTCGACCGGAGAGGAGCAATCCGATGAGCAAGCAGGATGATCATCTGTGGGATCCCTCCGCACCGGAGGATCCCGAGGTCGCGGAGCTG
>JAYUYE010000207.1:0-5109 GCA_043752985.1 Myxococcales bacterium | reverse complement strand
TGTTCTTCCGGACCTTCTTCTTCGCTTTGCCCTTGGTGGTGCTCATCGATTTGGTCCGATCACTTCTTCGTCACGGCGCCGAGCTTCTTGACGGCCATCCGGCGCGGACCCTTACGGGTTCGGGCGTTGGTGTGCGTACGCTGGCCGCGAACCGGAAGGTTCCGGCGATGACGGCTTCCGCGGTAGCTGTTGAGATCGACGAGCCGCTTGATGTGCAGCTGGACGTCGCGGCGGAGATCGCCCTCAACGCGGAAGTTTGCTTCGATCGCGTCGCGGATCTTGCGAACGTCGCTCTCGTCGAGATCATCGCTCTTCTTGTCGAGCGAGATGCCGGCCTGGTTGAGAACAACGCCAGCAGCCTTGCGACCGATGCCGTAGATGTATGTGAGAGCGATCTCGATGCGCTTGTTACGCGGGAGATCGACGCCTGCAATGCGAGCCATAAATTCTTAACCCTGACGCTGCTTGTGACGGGCGTTGGAGCAGATGATGCGAACGACACCCTTGCGCTTGATGACCTTGCACTTCACGCAGATGGGTTTGACGGATGCACGGACCTTCATGGACTTTTGCTGCTCTCTGTGGACGTTCTGGAGGTGATCAAGGGTTCCCGGGGGATGAAGTTGGCCTGGTCAGAACCCAGGGCCCGTCGTCTGTAACCGCGATCGTGTGCTCGAAGTGTGCCGACATCGAGCGATCTTTGGTCACAGCCGTCCATTCATCGTCGAGTTCCTCTACGTCAGGGGTCCCGGCGTTTACCATGGGCTCGACGGCGATGACAAGGCCGGACTTCAGGCGTTTCTCGGTGCCTGGCTTGCCGAAATTCGGGACCTGCGGGTCCTCGTGCATCTGCTTCCCGATTCCGTGGCCGACGAACTGGCGGACGACGCTAAAGCCCTGCGATTCCACATAGCTCTGGACGGCGTGGCCGAGGTCGCCGAGTCGGCTGCCGACGCGACACAGGGCGATCGCCTTCTCGAGGGCTTCCCGCCCCACGTCAACGAGCTTCTGATTTTCCGGCGAGACATTACCGATCGACACCGTCCTGGCGGTGTCGGCGCAGAAGCCGTGCATGTAGATCCCGAAGTCGATCCCGATGATATCGCCATCGAGAATGACGTCGGACTTGCGCGGGATGCCGTGGACGATGACCTCGTTACGCGAGGTGCAGACCACGCCCGGGTACGGCACCTTGCCGCCGGCGTTGTAGTTGAGGAAGGCGCTGCGGACCTTGTGCTTGTCGACCTCGGACCTGATGACCTGGTCGATGTCGCCGCCGGCCATACCCGGCTTCACGATCGCGCGGAGCCCGGTATAGGTCTCGGTTAGCCGCGCGAGCTCGTCCTTGGCGTCCGCCGACAGCTTGGTGATGGCGGACGCGGTATCGACGACCTCCTGCTCGATCCGCTTCGCGTGCTTCGCGATGCCGGCGCGGGCGATCAGGTCGAGATCCCACGTCGACACGCCGGGCTTCGCGGCCTGGCACATGTCCTCGAGGATCTCGGCGGCCACGAGCCCGGAGGCTCGCATCAACCGGATCTCGTCCGGGCTCTTGAGCTGAATGCGCACGATCCGCGCCGTCTCAGCTTCGCTGTGCGACGCGACCGCGGATCCGCGGACCCTTGGGTCCAGCGAAGCCTTCGTAGTTGCGCGTGATCAGGTGCGACTCGATCTGCTGCACCGTGTCGAGCGCGACACCGACGACGATCAAGAGGCCCGTGCCGCCGAAATGGAACGGCACGTTCAGGTACTTCTGAAGGAGCGCGGGAATCATGCAGACGACCGACAGGTACAGCGCACCTGCGAATGTCACACGCGACAGCACCCGCTCGATGTAGCTCGCGGTGTTCTTGCCGGGACGGATGCCCGGGATGAAGCCGCCCGACTTCTTGAGGTTATCGGCGACGTCCACCGGGTTGAACACGACCGACGTGTAAAAGAACGCGAAGAACACGACGAGGATCGTGAAGATGGCGTTGTAACGCCAGTCGGCCGGGTGGAGCACCGCGGCGAACTCCTGCATCCAGCCCGAGTTCGCCATGTTCGCGATCTGCGACGGGAACATGAGGATCGACGATGCGAAGATCGGCGGGATGACGCCCGCGACGTTGACCTTGAGCGGCAGGTAGCTCTGCGCGCCCGAGTACATCTTCCGCCCGACTTGTCGTTTGGTGTACTGGACGGGTATCCGCCGCTGCGCTCGTTCGAAGTAGCAGATCGCGGCGATCGTCGCGACGACCAGGATGACCATGAACACGACGGTCAAACCGCCGACGTCACCGCCACTGCCACCGGCGAGGAACTGCGTGATCGCATCAGGCATCGCGGCAACGATGCCGGCGAAGATGATCATCGAGGAGCCGTTACCGATGCCCTTGTCCGTGATCAGCTCGCCCATCCACATGATGACGGCGGTGCCGGTCGTCATGGTGATGACGGTGAGGAGGTGGAACGCGAGACCGGGATCGGCGACGACTTCCGCTCCGCCGCGAGACAGGCTCTCGACGTAGCTGGCGGCAAACCACGCCTGGACGGCGGCGATCAGGATCGTGCCGTAGCGGGTGTACTGGTTGATCTTCTTGCGCCCCTGCTCACCCTCTTTGTTGAGCTGATCGAGCTTGGGCACGACGACCGTGAGCAGCTGCATCACGATCGACGCGGTGACGTACGGCATGATGCCGAGCGTGAAGATCGAGAACTGCTGCAGCGCGCCGCCCGAGAACATGTCGAACATGCCGAGGAACGAGCCACTGCCGCCCTTCTGGACGACGTGCTGCATCTCGACGCGGTTGACGCCGGGGATCGTGATGAACACTCCCAGCCGATAGACGGCGAGGATGGCGAGCGTGAACAAGATCCGGCGACGGAGCTCCGGGACCTTGCCGATATTTCCGATCGCGAATGCCACTAAGGTGTCCTACGCAGCAGTCGCAGCTGGAGCGATGGTGTCGGGCAGGATCTCGATCGAGCCGCCGGCCTTCTCGACCTTGTCCTTCGCGGTCGAGGACGCGCGGTGCGCCTTGATCGTGAGCTTCTTGGTGAGCTCGCCTTCGCCGAGGATCTTGATGGTCTCGGCCATCTTCGGGATGATGCCCATCGTGCGGAGCACGTCGATGTCGACCTTCGCGCCGTTCTCGAACACGCGCTCGAGCAGCTCGACGTTGATCGGGAACGCCTCGACGCGGTTGCGGTTCTTGAAGCCGCGCTTCGGGATCCGGCGCGGCATCGGCATCTGGCCGCCTTCGAAGGCGTAGCGCGCGCCGTGGTGGCCCGGGCGAGCCTTCTGGCCCTTGACGCCCTTACCGGACGTCTTGCCAGTCCCCGATCCACGACCGCGGCCGAGACGCTTCTTGGTCTTGGTCGCGCCGGGGTTCGGATGCAGGTTGTGGAGGCTGATCTTGGTGTCGTTGTCGGACATTGGGAGCTTTCCCGAGCGCGCGTGCAAAGTGGCGCGTAACTAGCGTTGAGGCAAGAGAGTGAAGATCTACCTGGCTGATCAGTCAGCCGACTCGACGGTCACCAGGTGGCTGACCTTGCGGACCATGCCACGGATCGCCGGGGTGTCCTCGAGGACGACGACCTTGCGCGGTCCGCGCAGGCCGAGACCGAGTAGCGTCTTGTTCTGGGTGTCCGAGCGGCCGATGCCGCTCTTGACCTGCGTGACCTTGAGCTTGAGAGCCATGACTAGCCTCGGTTCTCGGTCGAGGACTTCGCGGTGCGGAAGTCCGAGACGTTCTTGCCGCGGGTCTTCGCGACCTGCTCGACCGAGCGCAGCGCCTTGAGCGCGACGATCGTCGCGTGGATGACGTTGTGCTTGTTCGAGGTGCCGATCGACTTGGTCAGGATGTCCGTGATGCCACAGACCTCGAGGACCGGGCGGCAACCGCCGCCCGCGATGACGCCGGTACCGGGCGATGCGGGGCGGAGCAGAACCTGCGCCGCGCCGAAGAAGCCGGTGATGTCGTGGGGAATGGTGCCCTTGACGAGCGGGACCTTGAACAGATTTCGCTTGGCGCGGTCCGTACCCTTGCGAATCGCCTCGGGGACTTCGTTCGCCTTGCCGAGACCGGCGCCGACGAAGCCGTGCTGGTCGCCGACGACCACGAGGGCCGAGAACGAGAAGCGACGGCCGCCCTTGACGACCTTCGCGACGCGATTGATGTGCACGACGCGGTCGACGAGCTCGCCGACGTCTTCTGGATTGATCAGCATAGGATCCTTAGAACTTCAGACCCGCGTCACGAGCGCCATCGGCGACTTCCTTGACGCGACCGTGGAAGATGAAGCCGTTGCGGTCGAACACGACCGACTCGACCTTGAGGGCCATGAGCTTGTCGCCAATCGCCTTGCCGATGGCGCGCGCGCGCTCCTTCTTCGGCTTGCCGGCGACGGCGGTCTTGAGCGTGCCCTCGAGCTCGCTCGCTGCGGCGAGCACGCGGCCCGTCGTGTCGTCGACCGCCTGCACGTACACGTAGCGCGCCGAGCGGAACACGCTCAGCCGCGGACGCGCGGCAGTACCGGTGATGCGCAGACGGATGTGCACTTTGCGCTTCAGCCGCTTGCGGAGCTTCTCGTTCGAAATCTTGACGTGTCCAGCCATGACTAATTCTTCCTGCTCACCTTGGAGAGCTGCCGGTTTGTAGGCAGCTCAAGTGAACTACTTACCGGCGGTCTTGCCGGCCTTCCGCGTGATCGTCTCTTCGATGTACTTGATGCCCTTGCCCTTGTAGGGCTCCGGCGGGCGGAAGCTGCGGATCTTCGAGGCCGCCTGTCCAAGGGACTGGCGATCGATCCCCGTCAGGATCAGCTGGTTCTTGTCGACCTTCGCCGCGATGCCCTCGGGCAGCGCGTAGTCGATCGGGTGCGAGTAGCCGAGCGAGAGCACGAGCTTGGGACCCTTGACCTCGGCCTTGTAGCCGACGCCGTTGATCTCGAGCGTGCGCGTGAACCCGGTGGTCACGCCCGTCAGCATGTTGCCGACGAGGGCGCGCATCAGGCCGTGCGCAGCGCGCACCGGACCGAGCTCGCTCTTGCGCTCGAACACGACGATGTCTTTGCCTTCATCGTCCTTGGTCTGCTTGATCTCGATGTCCTTGTGGCGCGCGAGCG
>JAYUYE010000206.1:0-1949 GCA_043752985.1 Myxococcales bacterium | reverse complement strand
CGATCATGATCGGGTCCAGTCCCGTCGTCGGCTCGTCGAACAGCACGACCTCGGGGTTGGCGACCAAGGCTCGCGCCAGGCTCACCCGCTTCTTCATGCCGCCCGACAGCTCGCCGGGCAGCAGGTGCTCGCTCCCGGAGAGGCCCAGCGTGCCGAGGAGCTCGTGCGACCGCTTGATCACGTCGCCTCGCCCGAGCCTGGAGTTCTCGAGGAGCGAGAAGCCGACGTTCTCGTCGACCGGCAGCGCATCGAACAGCGCGTAGTTCTGGAACACCATGCCCATCCGCTTGCGCAGCTCGATCATCTCGAGCGGCGAGACCGATGCGAGGTCGCGACCGAACAGCGTCACGCGACCATGGTCCGGCACGAGGAGGCCCATCATCAGCTTGAGCAGCACGGACTTCCCGGACCCGCCGCGCCCCACGATCACGGTGGTTTTGCCCGGGAGGATCCGCAGATCGAGCCCTCGCAGGACTTGCTTGCCACCGAATGCGATCGAGACGTCGACGAGCTCGATCACGGGTTGACCGCTATCGAGCGGCCACCGATGGACACCAGGAACCAGGAGGTTCTCCTCTCCCGGCGTGGCACTCACCGCCACTGGAAACCGCTGTTGGCTTGCCGCGTCAGCTCGGCGTCTTGATGGCGCTCCTCGTAGGTGGAGAACAGCTTCGCGTTCAGGTCACCCATCGTCATGCGGCGACGAGTTGCACAGCTCGTGCCGTCATCGACGTCTCGCGGAGTACATCGTTGCCGCCGGCTGCTGGATCGCAGGCTATGTCCATCACCAAGAGCTCGGCTCTCGAGAAGACTCTCCACCGTGACTTCGACGCCGTGCTCGCAGGCATTCCAGCGGCACTCGCCACCGAGGGCTTCGGGGTCCTGACACAGATCGACGTGCGCGAGACGCTGCAAGCGAAGCTCGGCGTTCCCTTTCGTCGCTACAAGATCCTCGGCGCCTGCAACCCGGCTCTCGCCCATCGTGCGCTACAGGTGTCGCTCGATGTCGGGTTGATGTTGCCGTGCAACCTTCTCGTCTACGAAGACGGCAACACCACGGTCATCAAAGCGATCGACCCGACGAGAACCCTCGCCGCCGAGAAGGCCGAGCTGCGTCCGATCGCGGAGGAGGTCCGCGCGATGCTGGCGCGGGTGATCAAGCGGGTTGCTCGAATCACGCTCCATCCCGGATCGGCTCGCGAGCGAACACGGAACACCTCGTGAGCGTGGAATGACCATTCGGGTTGCAAGCAGCCTGCCGGAGCACTGCGTGGAAGTCGCGCAGTGGGTGCAGGGCACGAGGCGCGTACACGCAAATACTGCGTTGGACGCGCAGTTGTCGGTCACGTGGTGTCGTTCGGACCCGATCGATGGATCCGCTCATCGGTCTTGGGGCCCGAATCGATCATCGGATACTTCCTGCTCGGACCGGCCGCGGCGCAGTGGTCTTCGTCGTGTGGCAGCCCGCGCAGGTCGCGAGGATCTCCCCGTATGCGGTCGCACGATCGGTAAGGGAGTCGTTCGGCTTGCGACGTCGCGCCTGTTCCGCCTGTCGCTCGAGCTCGTGACCGAACCGGGCTCGTTTCGGAGCGATCTCCTTCCAGTCGAGCGGTGCCGCTGCGAGGACATCGAGGCCCGCGCGCCACGGCTCGTCCGCGCCGACAACGATGCCTTCCCACATCCGATCAGCCGCCCAGCGATGGCGTGCCATGCGCGCCTCGGTCGTCGGGCGATCCGCTGGCGCTGCCGGATACACACGGAGCTCGGGCAAGACGGCCGCATCGACATGACAACCCGCGCAGGCAGCGGCGAGGTTCGCCACGAGCCGACAACCCTCATCCACCGTCTTCGCACGTGCGAGCGCCGCCGCACGATCGCGAACGACGATCGCGTGTGCGGTCCACGATCCGAGCCCTGCCTCATCGGGAGCCTGTGCGATCGCAGCTGCG
>JAYUYE010000205.1:0-5118 GCA_043752985.1 Myxococcales bacterium | reverse complement strand
CCTGTCCGCCACCCGGCTCGTGCTCCGCACTCCCTCCGATGCGCTCCTCGCATGGGACGCTGCCACCGGTGTCCCCGTCGCCGTCACGCCGCCCGCCTGACCCGCCAGCCGGTGCGCAGATCGCGCAACCCGCTGGAAGGTCTAGTTGCTGTAGCCAGCTTCGCCGCAGTGCGTGATGAGGCGCGGCAAGCAGTTACGCCCGCTCGTGAGCGGCGCGTTGCTTGCTCACTGCCGTGGGCATGCGCGCCTTCCTCGTCATCGCCCTCGCCTCCTCGGCCACTGCCTGCAGCGGCGACGGCGATCCGCTGACGTGCGACGAGGCGCTGACCGCGCTGTCGACCTGCACGAGCGCCGACCAGGCCGAGTGCGCGGATGACAGTCCGGCCGCCCAGCGCGTCGCGGCGGGTGACTGCACCGGCGGTCCGGCGGGCAAGGCCGACTGGTTCGGCAATCGCGTGTGGGGCGAGAGCTGCATGTGGAACTGGCAGTGCCAGGGCGATACGCGGCACAGCTGCAACGCGGGCACGTGCTACCTGCGCTCCGACGAAGGCAACGCGTGCGATCGCCACGATGATCGCGACTGCGCGGAGGGACTGCGCTGCGCCGATGATCTCGCGGTGCCCACCGCGCCGAAGGGACTTTGTCAGGCGACGCGCGCTCCGGTGCGCCCGGCCCTTTATGCCGAGACGCTGCGGCCCAACGAGCTCATGGAGTTCCAGGAGCACGCCGCCGACATCATGACGATCCAGATGAAGAACGCCGTGCAGAAGCTCAACGGTGACAGCCAGGTTCGCCGGACCTTCCATGCGAAGCGCCACGCCTGCGTCGTCGGTGACTTCCAGGTCGTCGCCGCACCCGCCGACCTTGCCGTCGGGCCGGTGTTCGCGCAGCCGAAGACGTTCCCCGCATGGGTCCGGTTCTCGAACGGCACGCTGACGATGGGCGCGGACTCGGGCTCTGCGATCCAGGGCCTCGCGATCAAGCTCATGGGCGTCGGCGGCCCGAAGATCCTCGAGGAGTCGGCGACCGCGATCACGCAGGACTTCCTGATGGTCAACCTGCAAGCGAACGTCGTCGCGAACGCAAACGAGTTCATGGAGTTCACCAAGGCGCAGGATCGCGGCACCGCGGCCATCGCCCACTACCTGCTGACGCATCCGCGTGTCGCCGTCCGCGTCGCCAAGGTCCTGCTCGGCAAGCCGAAGAGCGTCCGCACGCTCTCGTACTGGGCCGCGAACGCCTACAAGCACGGCGCGATCGCCGTGAAGTACTCCGCGCAGCCGTGCGCCGGAACGCCAGCCCCCGCAGCCGTCACCGGCGACAGCTTCCTTCGCGCCGACCTAAAGCCGCAGCTCGCCGCCGGCGCCGTGTGCTTCGACGTGTTCGCGCAGAAGCAGCTCGACTCCGTCGCGCAGTCCGTCGAGGACGGCACGTCGGTGTGGGATCCCGCGCAGTCGCCGCCGATCCGGATCGCGCGCCTGACGATTCCCGCCACCGCGCTCGACACGGTCGCGACCGATGCCGTCGAGGCGACGTGCAACAACCTGTCGTTCAATCCGTGGAACAGCGCGCCCGAGTACCGCCCGCTCGGCCACATGAACCGCTCGCGCAAGTACGCGTACGAGGCGAGCACGAAGATGCGGAACGCGTCGCCCGAGCCGACGACGATTCCGGGCCGCTCGCTTTAATCCCACAGCTCTGACAGCGCCGCGATTCCGTCGCGCCAGCACGGCTGCGCTGTCCGCAAGACCGGCACGGACGCTCTCAGCCGATCTTCGGAATGCGCCGTGAGTGTCGCGACGGCGGCGTGCTCGAAAAACGCGTAGAACGCATGAGCTCGCCACGTGTCGCCGGCGTGCGTGATCACGATCCGCATCGGCCATCCGGTTTTCGTGCGCAGCTCTTCATCGCTGATCCGCTCGGCGTCTCCGAGAACACCGTCGATCCACGCTCGCTGATCGTCGGGCAGCGTGATGAGCTCGCTCGCTGTCACGCGGAATCCGCGCGGGAACCAGGTCGTGGTCAACGCGTTGGGCATCGGGCGCCACCCTGGCGGCGGATCGTAGAGCGCGCGCCGTGGACGCTGCCCGAGCTCGAGCTTCCAGTGCGTCAACAGATCCAGCACGACAGTCGCGTGTTGCGCGCTGCCTTCCATGACGACCGCGCTCGTATCCGCGAACAGGACCCGACCACCCGCGCACCGTCGACGCGACACAGCGCGCCGTACTCCCCCTCGGCCGTCACGACTCGCGTGACCTCCTCGATCCGGGAGTCACCGAGGACGCGGGCGACGGCCTTCGAGACCGGCTCGAGTGGCAGGTTCTGATAACACCTGACGCGATTTGCGCCGTCGGGAGCCTCGTACACCACGAGGTTCGCGCTGCACCGCTGCGTCCAGCCCAGGGGCGCTGCAGGAATCATCCCTCGACGTACTACACGGGGTATCTTCGCGGCTCGGGCGTACAAGGCGGGCATGTCGGACTCCCTCGAACCACGCAAGCAAGACGCCGCGTCCCGCGACGAGCATGCGTTCGAACGCCCCGATCCGTCCGTCATGGGCGCGCATGACGTGGCTCCATGGGGCGGCGCGCCCGACGACGAATCGGCGTTACTCGGCCCCACGCTGGGTACGCCGGCCCGCGGTCTGGGTCACCTCGCGATCGATACGCTCGAGAACGCCGTGAGCGGGCTGCCGGACCAGCCGCACCTCGCCCTCGCCCAGCTCGATGACCTCGCTGGCAAGCAGCTCGCCGACGTCGATCACCCGCCTGATGTGTTCGGTCTCGGGAACGGCTCTGCGCTGGTGGCGCAGACTGCGCCATCGGTGATCCCCGAGCGCGCCGCGATGCTCGCGCAGATCAACGCGGCGGGCACGAAGGAGCTCGCCGAGCTCGACGCCGGTCTCCAGCGCCAGCTCGGTGATCTTGATCGAACGTTCGCGGCGGAGCAAAAGCATCTCGCCGGTGAGGTCGGCGCGCAGGAGCGCAAGACCTCCGCTGCGTCGGCCGTCGGTGACCGCACACTGGAAGGCGACATCGCAGCGCAGGATCGCGCGAATCGCCAACAGATCGCCGGACTGACAAAACACAACGCTCGCGAGGTGAACCAAACAACGCGCAGGCCTCGGTGTCGCGGCCTCTTCCGAGCGCGGTTGGCATGCTGCAACACGCGATCAGATCCTCGCCGAGGACATCAACCCGCATGTTGCATCTCATGTCAGCGCAACCCGTGCATCGGGCGCGCCGCTGGCGGGGGCCGCCACTGCAATCGGTGCGAACCGGGCGATGCAGGCCGGTGGAACGGCCATGCGCACGGCGCAAGCCACGGCGATCGCCAGCGTGCACTCGGGTGCGATCCAGGTCCAGGCAGAGCTGTCGTCACTGAGCCTGGCGGCCGAGGGAGAGAAGCTAATCGCATCACAGAACGCTCGCACCGAAGCATCGCAACAAGCGATCACCACGGAGGAGAGCAAGCAAGGCGAGCGCATCCAGACGCAATCGACCATCGCCAATAACGAGATGGAGATGCACGGCACGCTCGCGCAGGCACGCATGGAGATCGAGCGCTCGTCGTTCGCAGCGCATGCGGTCAACGCGGGATCCGGTGCATCGGGTGCGATGGGAGCCGAGACCACCGCGGCGAAAGCCCGCGGCGACGCCCTCAAGACCGAGACGGCAACAAAGATTCGCTCCACGCACGCGAGCGCGAAGACGCAGGTAGAGGCGAAGCTCGCAAAGCTGCGCGCGGATCTCGCCGCCACTGCCGACGTCGACCTCGCCCGGCGTCGGCGCACCATGGGCAAGCAGCTCGCGAGCCTCGACCGCTCCGACCAGACCGCCAACGCGGCGATGAAGCGCCAAGGCAAGGACGGTGCCTCCACGCTATCGGCCGAGAACGACGCGCGCGCGCATCGGATCCGCGCGGAAGGCGCGAAGGCACGCGCCGCGATCGCCACCTTCGTGCAAGCTGCACGCAAGCGGATCGTCGCTGCCAACAAATCCGCGGATCGCGACATCGCCGGTGCGGCCAGGCGTGGACGGGACTCGATCAAGGCAGTCGGCGCGGATGCAGCAACGGACCTCGTGAGCTTCAGCGAGGCGCGGCAAGGCACGGATGTCGGCGCTGCTGCCAACGATCTCGCCGGCTACGACAAGTAGAATTCAGGGTGCAAGCAGCGACTGCATCTACACCCGCGCAGCGTGCCACCATCGAGGCACTGTTCTGATGACGTGGAGCCGGCGTCAGTTCACCGCGGCTCTGGGGCTCACACCCCTGCTGGCCTGTGATCGCGGCACCCGCAACGCACCGAAGCAAACCGTGACGCAGCCGGGCATCGCTCCGACCGTGACGGAACCCACCGTCGCTCCAACGAAGCCTTCCATGCACTACCAACCCGCAGGTCCCGGCTATTTGATCTCGGACGGCCCCGCCCCGCTCGCGTTTGACGGAACGGATCTACTCGAGATTCGCGACGGCGCCCTGATTCGCCGCGATGCTTCGCTCGCCGAGGTCTCGCGCCTTCCGTTGAAGGACGTCACGAGCTTCGCTGTTCTTCGCGATCGCTCGCTCGTGGTGCGAGTGGATCCAGCGGACCGTTCTCCTCAGCTGCACCATGTCATCGCAGGGAAGTCTGCGGCTTCGTACGACACCAAACGCAAGCACCTCGCACCGACGGAGAAACCGAACGAGCTGTGGCAGGTCGACCCGCAAGGCGTCGACCGGGATGAAATCGGCACCAACAAGGAGGTCGCCTTCCTCCTGCCCGTCGCGAGCCACGCGCTGCCAAACGGCACATCTCCAGAATTCGCAGCCCTCGCAGACGGAACGCTCGCGATCTCGAACATGGTCGAGATCCTTCACGCCGATGCCAAGACCCTCGCGCGTTACGCATTCGATGGAGCATGCCGGCACCTCGCGCCCGGACCTGAACCAAGAACGCTCTGGATCAACGACAACTTCCGTTCGATCGTGCTCGCCAGACTCGAAGGCACCACAGCGAAGGTGATCGCCCGGCACGCGCTTCCCCCAGGCGAGACGATCCTGCACCTCGCGGGATCCGGCGATCATGCGGTCGTGGTGATCGCGCAAACGACGGAACCGGCTCCGACCGTCTTCGAG
>JAYUYE010000204.1:0-1952 GCA_043752985.1 Myxococcales bacterium | reverse complement strand
ACCCATGCCGGGCTCGGGATCCTTGAGGTCGACGCCACGTAGCGTGCGCAGGTACTTGAACTGCTGGTTGTAGAGGTCGTCGAACGTCTTCACGTTCTCGAAGTGCTTGAACGGTCCGTCGCCCTTGGGGCCAACGTTGCGAAGCGCGACCGGCTCGGCGAGCTGGGCGATCATCGCGTCCCAGAACACGGGCGGCGGAAGCGGCGCGCCCTCCGCGTGCAGGTAGACGCAGATCGCCGGAAGCGTGTTCCAGAACGATCGGTTCTCGGCGTACTCCGCGTGGGGGACGATGAGCGCATGAAGCTCGAGGTCGTCGACGCATGCGCGCCAACGACGCGCGAGGCCGTGACCGCCGAAGCGGAGCGGTTGATCGCGCATGAAGGGATCGACGAGCGCGGCAATCGAGATGACGTCGGCGCCGATCGTGCGCGGCCAGCGCTGGGCCTCGTCGGCGTCGTCCGCGTTGATCTCGACGAAGCCGCGCGATTCCATCGCGGTGGATTGAAGTGCGAAGTAGGCACGAAGCCAGGTGTTGATCTGAATCGACATGGGAACCTCCAGAAAGGAAGCGAAAGGGATCGGGGGCCGGGGTCGAGCGAGCGGCGCTCGACGCGCCCGGTTTTGGTGTTGGGGGTTAGTTCGTCTCTGTGACTGCTACGTGTTCTCGACGCACGGTCCGAGACGCTCGCGCGGGATGACGATCGCGATGTGTCCCGAGGCAAGTGCCTCCGGATCGATCGGGCACGTCATGACCTGCGCATTCGCTTCGGTGGTCTCCGCCTGGCTCGCGCCAGTCGGCGAGCTCGTCTCCGGCTTCGGGGCCGGTGCTGGCGCGTACGCCACCGCCGCTCCGCCGAGAGCCCCGGTCGCGGGTGCCGGTTGCCCGGCGCCCGCATAGCTCGGAGTACTCCCACCGAAGAACGATCCGAAGCGACCGAACAGGCCACCGCCACCGTCGGCGGAGGGCTGTCCAGCGCCCTGATAGGCAGGCGTGGCCATGACTAGCCCACGACCTTCCCGACGAGACCGCCGAGCGTCCGGATCTGCTCGTCACGCTTGGCGTGCTGAGCGAGTGCCGCCTGGAACAGGACGAGGCTTCCCACATCCGTGGACGCATCCCTCGTCGCGGTCGGAGCCCCGGGCAGAGGCTGCAGCGCAGCGAACAGCTGCGAGACCATGTCGACAACCTGACCGGTGGTCAGCTTGCCGAAGAAGGACGCAGCCAGCGACTGCTGCGGGTACGGCGCCTGATAGATCACGGGCGCCGGATTCGCGTACGGCTGTGCGTACACAGCCGGCTGAGCGTAGGGTGCCGGCTGAGCGTAGGGCGCCGGCTGTCGGCTCGGCGGCGGGTACACCCGAGCGGGGCGAATGCCGCCAGCCGGCCGGTGATCGCGCGTAGCGTTGCGAGTGTCGACGTAATAAACATCTGCGTAGTCGTCGTCCATGTTGTTTCTCCTCTGAAGGGGCGCGTCTCCTGCCGCTCGCGCGACCCCGACCCCCGATCCCGTTCGCGTTAGTCCATCGCTTCGTGTTCGCCAGCGACGAGCGCGATCCGCTCGCGCGCACGCTCGAACGCGTTCTCGAGTGCGCCCGGAGGAAGCCCGTCCGCGTTCGCCAGCTTCTTCGCCGCTGCGACCGTCGGTGCTTTGGGCGTGGTGCCGCGGTCGCGATCATCGATCAGCATCAGCGCGAGCTGACTGCCGGCCGCGGACATCGTCCCCGCACCCACGCTCTTGATCGTCGAGCCGTCACCCTTCCAGGCGAGACCCGCGCCGACGGCGGTGAGCGCACCGGCAATCGTCTTCGGTGCCCAGCCCTGACGAGCGAGAAACGATCCGACGAGCGCGGTACCCGCTGCGCCGGCCGCGGTGTAGCCGAGGCGGTGCATCGAGTTCTCGTCCGGCACCTTCGGCGCTCGCGGCGCGCGTGGTGTTGCGTTGCGCGGAGGC
>JAYUYE010000203.1:0-5121 GCA_043752985.1 Myxococcales bacterium | reverse complement strand
CCTTGTTGTACGAGATGCGATTGATCCGCGCGAGGTCGTGCGAGCCCATGCCGTAGCGCTTCGCGACGTCCTCGAGCTTCTCCTTCCTGGTCGCGACGTACTCGATGCGTGCGCGCCCGGTGCGCTGCTCGGCAAGGTCGAGGTGCTCGGGCGAGCCGCGCGTGACGATCACGAGCTGCGTGTCGTCGAGGAGGGCAACGCGCTGCTTGTCCGCATCGTACGTCGGTGACACCCACGCGACCAGCACCATCTTGGGATGGAGGTTCGCCTCGGGTTCGAGCCCGTTCCACGTGGCGATCTCCGCGCGCGTGGCGCCGATTGCCTTCGCGATCGACTTCACGGTATCGCCGGTGACCACGCGATAGAACACGCGCTGCTTGCCGTCGACGATGAAGTTCTTGTCGGGAATCGGGACGATCAGCGCCTCCCCTTCTTTCTGATCGATCCCGGAGCCGAGGAGCTTGGCCTTCGCCTTTGCCTGATTCTTCGTGCGCTGTTCGGCGCTGACCCGTGGCACGACGAGCACGGTGCCGCCCGAGATCTCGGACTCGTGCTCGACGCCGTTGAGCCGGCGCAGCGCGCTCGTCGAGATGCCGTACGTCGTGGCGACGTCCTCGAACCGCTCGCCGTGCGCGACGATGTACGAGTCGTAGCCGTCCCAGTCGGATTGCAATTCGATCAGCTTGCGCTGGGTGTCCGCCTTGCGACCCGACGGAACGCGCACGATGTAGCCGGACTCACCCGGCGGCGTGCGCCCGCGGCGGAGGTGCGGGTTCAGCCGCTTGATGTCGGCCTCGGAGACACCGGCCGCGCGCGCGAGCACGCCGAACGTCAGCGACACCGGTACGCTGACCTCGTCCCAGGTCTCGGCCGGCTTGACCTCGAGCTTGTCCATGCCGAACAGCGCGCGGTTGTGCCCGACAATCGCGGTCGCGAGGATCTTCGGCGTGTACAGGCAGGTCTCCCACGGCAGACCGTTCTCGTACTCGCACAGCTTGTAGTAGTCGTTCGTGTTGTAGCGAGCGACCGAGCGCAGCATCGCGCCGTAGCCGACGTTGAACGCTGCGAGTGCGATCGGCCAGTCGCCGAACCGCTGAAGGAGATCGTGGAAGTAGTCCATCTGCGCGATCGTCGCGCGGTACGGATCTTTGCGCTCGTCGACCCAGCGGTCCTGGCGGAGGCCGTAGATCTTTCCGCCCTCCGGCATGAACTGCCACAGCCCGAGCGCGCCCGCCGACGACAACGTGTTGTTGTCGTACGAGGACTCGATCATCGCGACGTAGATCAGATCCTGCGGCAACCGCGCTTTGCGCAGGTAGCTCGAGATCAGCTCCTTGTACTTTCCTTGGGCGACCAGCCAGCTCTGAATGATCGAGCGACCGCGCGGATCGGTCTTGTAGAACACGAGGTAGTCGACCAGGCGCTGCGACCAGGCCACCGGCAGGTCCGGCAGCTCGAGCTGATCGAGCCACGGCTGATCCGGGCGCAGCTCGCTCGGCTTCTTGACGGTGCGCGCCGTGGTCGCTTCGACGCGACTTGCCGCCGAGGCGCGCTCGTCCAGCCACGGGCTCGCGCCCGGCGCGGGGAACAGCTCGACCTCGAGCTCGCGCATGGCCTCCCCGGGGTGCGAGCACGTTTCATCGGTCGCGCAGCCGCGCACGTTGCGACGGGCGTCCATCTGCTGGGGCAGCACCGGGTCTGCGGCCTGGACGGGGGGGGCAGGCTGGGCCCCGGCATGGACGAGCGGGCCCTCCGCGTGCGCCGCCCCCACGAGGGTCACGTACATAAGTAGCCCTGTGGCGACGAGCCGCATGGCCCGAACATAGACAGGTAGACGGACCCCATCCAAGTTTTCAGTGCTAGATTGCGGTCAGTCCAAAGGAGATCGCCATGCCCGGTATGGGCGAGCTAGTCATCATCCTGCTCATCGTCCTCGTCGTGTTCGGAGCCAGCAAGCTCCCGGGCATCGGCGATGCGTTGGGTCGAAGCATCAAGAACTTCAAGCGCGCGTCCAATGTCGACGACGAGGACAAGGACAAGGACAAGGACAAGGACAAGGACGAAGAGCTCGAGGCTTCCAAAGACAAGAAGCAGCTCTCCCCTGCCAAGAAGCCGAAGGAGCTCGCGAAGGGGTCCGAGGCCGACGACGGCGAGTGGGAAGAAGTCGTCGTGCGCCGCAAGAAGAAGTCGGCCGAGTCCTAGGCCTGCGGTCTCCGCTGCGTCGCAGCGTGGAGATCAGCGGCATGCTGACGCAGCGCCTCGGGCAGCTGTAGATCGGCGGCGAGCTCCGCGAGCTCACCGGCGCGTAACGTCGTCGCGATCCGGATCGCGTCTGCGAGTGGCGTTGCCGGATTCATCACGAGCGCGCGCTTCACCGGATGACGGACGCTCCACTTCGCGTGCGCCGCGATCTTCGAGAGGGAGTCGGGCACCGCGGGACGCAGCGCCGCGATTCGCACGACATCCGCCTCGGTCACGTGCGGATTGTCGAGGAAGATCGCGACCACTGCCGGGTGCGGATCGCGGATCAGCAACACCAGATCCTCGCGGCGATGGGTGCGCGCGAGGGCCTTGCGCTCACCGAGAGTCAACGGACGCCCCTTCGGCTTGAGCGCACGCTCCGGCGCGAGCTGCTTTTTCAGCTGCGCCTCGGCGATCATGGCCGGTGATACCGACAGGAACAGCCGCGCGATCGCGGTCAGCCCACGCTCGGTCGCCGCGATGTAGAGGCCCTGCCGGGTCGCATACGACAGGGTCGGCTCGGCCGCTGCGTGGGTCAGACACTCGATCGCGAGAAGGGCATCCGCGTCGTCGACCCGATGGGAGCGCGCGATGATCGCGGCCAGGGCCTCGACCCAGGTCCCCGGGTCACCCTCCCTCCACGCCTCGACCAGGGCCAGGACACGCATCCTGGGGTCTCGGATCGCTTTCAGGCGGCTGATGACGTGGTCCGGCCCCACCGGGGCAGTGTGGCACGTTGAGCCCATGGCGCAGTGCGTGATACTTTTGGAATCATCAGAGGTGATCGCACCATGCCCGAGACCCGGATCATCAAGCGATACGCCAACCGCAAGCTCTACGACACAGAGCACAGCCGGTACGTCACTCTCGACCAGATCAGCGAGATGATCCGGCACGGCGACGACGTCAAGATCGTCGACAACAAGACCAAGGAAGACCTGACCACGGTCACCCTGGCGCAGATCATCTTCGAGGAAGAGAAGAAGCAGCGCAGCTTCCTCCCGCTCGGAGCGATGCGGAACATCATCCAGAGCGGCGGCGAGAGCGCTCGGGAGTGGTTCGCCGCGGCGCAGGCCAAGGTGCAGAGCATCCTCCCCGGCAAGCGCAAGGACGGCGAGTCCGAGGAGCCGCCGGACGAGATGCCCGCCGAGCCTCACGACGAGGCGATGGTCACCAAGCGCAGCCTCGCGTCGCTGCGCGAGTGGGTCGAGCACTCGAAGCAGCGGCTCGACGAATGGCAGAAGCAGGTCGACGGCAAGATCCGCAGCGCGATCGAAGGCATCTCGCCGTTCGCCGGCGTCAACAAGGACGTGCGTGCACTCGCGGATCGGATCGCGGAGCTCGAGTCGAAGCTGTCCGCGCTCGACTCGAACGAACAGAAGACCGCCGGCACTGCCAGCGACTCTTGAGCGGCCGAAGAGCTACTGCAGCTCTTTGGACAGGTTGACGGTCTCGCCGGCCTTCACGGTCACGGCGAACGTGAACTTGTCGTCGCCGACGGCGAACGTCACCTTGTGGCGGCCTGGCGTCAGCGAGATCTTGCCGGTCGGTGTGGACATGCCGGTGTCGACCCCATCGATCGAGATCCTTGCCGACGGCTTGCTCGCCACGGTGAGCTGACCCTGCGTCTTGTCGGCGACGGCCTTGTCGGGCTTCGTCGTCTTGTCGGCGACGGTCTTGTCGGGCTTGGTCGTCTTGTCACCCGGCTTGGTGGTCGTCTTCGTGGTCGTCTTGTCGGCCGGCTTGGTCGTGGTCGTGGTGGTCTTGTCAGCCGGCTTCGTGGTCGTCGTCGTCGTGGTCTTGTCGGTCGGCTTCGCGGTCGTCGTCGTCGTGGTCTTGTCGGTCGGCTTGACCGACGGATCCGGCTTCGTCGTGGCGGGCTTTGTGGTGGTGGTCGTCATCGTCGTCGTGGTGTCGGGCTTCGTGGTGGTGGCCGCGACGCTGCCGCTCGCGCTACCCGCCGCACTGCCAGCAGCCGCGCTACCGGCGGTCGTCCCGGCCTTGGCACTGCCTGCGCCGCTACCGCTCGCGCTACCTGACGCACTGCCGCCTGCACTGCCTGCGGCGCTGCCAGCTGTTGGTACCTCGGCGGTCGACGGCTTGAGGCCGCACTCGACCGGCGTGGTCTTGCCGCCGGGGAGCTCGAGCTTCTGCTCGCACTTGGCGTTGTTCGGTCCGAGCAGCTTCACCTTGCGCGAGCCGGCGCTGACCGGGATCTCCTGGCCGTCGCTGACGGTCGCGATCTTCTTGTCGTCGACGTAGAGGTCGGCAGACACGCTCTTCGGCAGGGAGAGCCGGATCGTGGCGATCCCCGATGTGGCGGCGCTTCCGCTGCCCGCGTTCGGTCCGCTGTCAGAGTCGAGGAACAGGAACTTCACGGCGAGGAAACCGCCGAGCACGAGGCCGGCGATCGCCACACCGATCGCGACGTCGCGACCGATCGACGACTTCCTCTTCGCCTCGGGCCCGAGGTGCTGGGTCTCGACGGCGTTCGCCGGATTCTGCTGCGCGTAGCCTTGCTGCGAGCCCTGCGGATAGCCCTGCATCGACGGGTTCGATGGATTGCTCGGGTACTGCTGCTGCTGCTGCGGATACTGCGAGATGTTGGGCTGCGACGGGTAGCCCTGCGGCGTGTGGCCGGTGCCGCCCGTTCCGGGATATGCCGCTTGCTGACCGGTCACCCGGTAGTTTGGACCGTAATTGCCTGCCGCCGGATTGCCGCCGGCGAGCGGGCTGATTCCGCCGATCAGCGTCTTCGCCGGTGAGGACAGCTGCGGGGTTGGCTGCGACTGCGAGATCGGCATCGAGCTCGGAGTGCCGAGCGGCGGCGGGCCAGACATCGGCGGTTGCTGGCCGTACCCGTATTGCTGCGGCTGATTG
>JAYUYE010000202.1:0-5126 GCA_043752985.1 Myxococcales bacterium | reverse complement strand
GCGCGACGGCCTGGCGGCGTGAGACCAGGCCGAGGATGTCCCGGTCGATCTGGCCGAGCTCGGTACGCAGCACATCCAGGCGGTCACGGGCGTCATCGGCCATGCCCGCGAGACTACGCCATTACGCGACTAGCTTGCGGCGCGCACGGCCGCGGTGTGCTCGTTGTGCTGGAGCCATCGACGCTGACAGCGGAACGCTTCGTTCGCCGAGGTGACGATCCGATCGGCGACCGAGGGGTGCCGCGCAACGTTGTCGAGAACTGCTCCGAACTTGCGCCAGCGTTGACCGACGACGCTCGCATAGGACTGGAGATAGTTCGACGCGCTCTTCATCTCGTCCGGAAGCCGCGTGAGCAGGTGATGCCGGATCACGCTGTGTGCGAGCGTCGCTCGCTCGGCGACGTACATCCACCCGAGTGCCTCGGCCGCGCCGCGGAAGCTCGGGACCGTCAGACACAGTGGCAGATCGGCGATCACCGACGGCTTCAGACCGAGCGCGAGCAGGTCCTGCGCGATGAACGACGCGCGGCTTCGCTCCCTGAGGTTCACCATCAGGTCGAGCGTGGGCGTCATCGCCAGAGACGACTCGAGCGGCGCCTCGAAGCCGTAGATTCGCATGAGGTAGAGCATGTAGTGCGAGATCTTCGCGTCGCGGTGGAACAATACGTCGAGATCCGAGTCGGACTCTGCGTGGTGGACCTGCGTCTCCTCGTTCAGTCGCTCGACCATCAAGGAGGCACCCATCGCCAGCGCAGCAGTGCAATTCACGTACTCCGGGCGCGGTGATGCGAACACTGGAGCTTCGGTGGTGCGGTCCTACGTCATGAGGCGGCGGCGCACGCGCGAAGACGCGCGATGTGCTCAGACGGGTCTGCGCGCCACGACCACCTTGGCGACAAGGTGGGTCTCCGTGCTCTCGACGGCAAATCCAACTTCCGTGAGCAATGCCGCGAGATCGTCCTCGAGATACTTCTCGTAGAACGGCTCGTGGAACTCGCGCGGGAACTCGTGCAGCGCGGTGCCGATCTCGGGGCTGTCCGACAGCTGGGCAGAATCCTCGATCACCACCAGGCCTCCGGGCCGCACGACGCGGAGCATCTCGCGCGCAACATTTCGCCGCGCGTTGCTCGGCAGCTCGTGAAACAGATACACGCTGGTGAGGATGTCGAACGACGCGTCCGACCACGGCATCGCCTCGGCGTTCTCGACGGCGAGCGTGAGCTCCGAGATGTCTTCGAGCCGGCGTCGCGCGAGCCGGACGTAGGCCGGCGACAGATCGATTCCGGTGAGCCGCATCGTGGGATGCGCGACCGCGATCTGGTGCAGCGTTCGTCCCGTGCCGCATGCGACGTCGAGCAGGCGCACGCGCTCTGCACCACCGACCTCCCGCACGAAGCGGGTGATCGGCGGGATGATCTGCCGCCGCATGACGTCGGCCATGCCGCGGAACAGCAGCTCGACGCCGAGCTCGTAGACCTCGGCGGAGTGATCGCTGAAGTAGCCGTCCGTCTGCCAGTGGAAGTTGCGCCGGTAGTAGGCGGGGAACCGCTCCTTGTCGACGACGGGGATGTCCTTGAAGTTCTTGCCGCGCATCCGGCGGATCACGCTCGGCGTGTCCCGCATCAGCCGCGGTAGCGAGCGCAGGTAGCGTCGCACCGGGATGTCGAACAACATCTCGCGCGGATACAGGTCCGCCTCGACGTTTGCGAGATCGCGCTCGTGCAGCTCGCGATGCCGGCGCATCAGGCAGGCGATCTCGGCGCGCGACACCTTGGGCCGCGGGGTGCGCGTCAGGATGCGAGCCGCCTCCTGCATGAAGGTTGCGTTGAGCAGCAGTCCGAGGTGCTGCGTGCGGTAGGCGAGGCGATCGAGTTTGCGGAGCATAATCACGCCCGGCGTCGGCGCGGGCGTATCAGGAGCATAGCAACCAACGCGCCGAGGGCGAGGCCAGCGGGTGATCCGCCCGCGTTGGTGTCGCAGCACCCGGGGTCGGGCACCTTGACCGTACCGTCGCCGCTCGTCGCATCCGGCGGCGCGTCGAACAGGGCGGGGCAGTTCGTAGGATTACTGGTGATCCCGAACTGGTTCCGCAGAGCGCACCAAGGCTTTGGCAGCGGTGGCGGCGGATTGACGCACGCATCTTGCTGCAGTGTCCCGACCGGGCAGTCGACGGGTCCGAGAATGTCCTGGAAGCGGAGCACCGGGGTCCATGTCACGAGGTCGGTCGACTTCATGATCCCGGCCCCATCGGCAGGCACCTGAGGCGAGCCGAAGTTCTGCGCGCACGCCCAGACTTCGCCCGCGGCGTTCTCGACGAGGCAGTTGACGTGCGGTGCAGTCGCCAGCGGTTCCCACGCCGCGCCGTTCGACGGGCTCCGCGACACGAAGGCGCCCGTGTTCTTGCCGCCGACGACGAGGTCGCCGTTGCCGCGGACCACGAACGCGAGCTCGTCCTGCGCCTCGCGGATCTTGGTCCACGTCGCGCCGCCGTCGATCGTGCGGAAGATCGCGTCGCTGATCGTGTTCACGTTCTGATAGGTGACACGCGCGAACACGTGATCTTGGTCGAGCTTCGAGATCCCGACGATCTCGATCGTCGAGTTGAGAGTGGTCGTGATGCCCGCGCTCGTGATCGCCGTATAGCTCGTGCCGCCGTTATTGCTCTTGTAGAGCTCGAACAGCCGGTCCCCGTTGACGAGCCGGTAGCCGGAGAGGTAGACGCGATTCGCGTTGGTCGGCGCGACCTCGATGCTGCTCCACCACAGTCCGACGGCGGCTGGCATCGCGCTGACGGGGAACGTCAGCCCGTCGTCGGTGCTCCTGTAGATCTTGGAGTCGCCGGGATCCGAGGTCGCCGGGTCCTCGGGGTGCACGGTTCCGGCGAACACGTGCCCGGTCGGACCGAGCGCGATTGCCGACATGAACTTCATCCCGAACGTCGTGTCGTTGAAGGAACACCCGTCGCGATTGATCAGCACGCCGGTGAACGTCGTCGCGATCAGGGCGCCGGTCGACGTGTATGCGTAGTCCGGATCGTACATGCCGCTGTACTTGACCGCGTCCTCGCACATCCAGCGCCAGGTCGTTCCGCCGTCCTTGGACACGAGCAGCCCGAACGTCATCCCCGCAGCGATGTGCTGCTCGTTGCCCTGACGGAAGTTGATCGTGGACGTCGCGGCGGGACGCCCGTTGGCGTGGACCTGCGCAGCGCTCGCGAGGAGAACAAGACTACCGAGGACAAGCTGCGGAACCATGCACAGGATCGTATCCCCGGCCGCCTCGCCGAGCCATCTTCATCCACCTCCCCGATCTCACGATTGCTGACGCCGTGCCGCCTCGCGCCTGCGCCCTCGCGCATCACTTCCGTCGCGGGCGGTCAGGCTCGGGTACCAGCGGGTCGTGGCGCATCGCGGGTCAGGGCTCGACCTTCACCGTTCGGCTGCCGCTCTAGCCGAGCCCGATCTCGCGCAGGCGCTGCAGCAGATACTCGCCCGCGCTGACGCTCGGGTAGCGCGCGACGCCGCCGGTGCGCGCGACGCAGCTGGGCAGCGGCGTCAGGTCAACGGAGGTCTGCGCGTGCACGAAGCACGGGATCGAGAACCGCTCCCTCGAGGTATCCGACGGATTGACCACGCGGTGGGTGGTGCTCTTGTAGAGACCGTTCGTCAC
Source organism: Myxococcales bacterium (assembly GCA_043752985.1). GTDB lineage: Bacteria > Myxococcota_A > Polyangia > Haliangiales > Haliangiaceae > JABFXX01. The sequence goes on along the minus strand of JAYUYE010000202.1, from coordinate 1,457 downwards.
GTTCTGGAGCATGTCCCCGGCGTCGACGACGATGGTGTCAAAGCCGGTGTGGATCGGCATCCACGTTCCATCGTGGCGCTTGAGCTCGAGGCCCTCGGCCGTCGCGCCGGACAGCAGCGTGATGAGGTTGATGTCCTCGTGCGCCGCGGAGCGGACGGCACCGACCGGGACGTCGGGTGACAGCGGGGGATAGTAGAGAACGCGAACGATCGTGTCGCTGTCGTCGGCCATGTCGCGGAACCGGCCGACCGGCTCGTCGATGTAGAGCGCACTTGCCTCGAGGAGAATGCTGCCGAGCTGATCGAGATGCCGGTACAGCTCGATCAGGGTGGGTCCGAACGCGGGGACCTCCGTCGGCCAGAAGTTCGGGCCGAACAAGCGGTGAACCGGATGATCGTCGGGGACATCGGGGCGACCGATCTGCCAGAACTCCTTGAGGTCAGGAGCCTGCGAATCCTTCGCGTGCTCCTTGCCGAAGCCGGTGAACCCGCGCTGGCCCTTCTTTGCCGCGTCGTGGTAGCGCGCCTTCACCTCCGCCGGCAGGTGGAAGAGCTCCTTGGCCACCGCATATGCGCGCTGCGTCAGCTCGTCGGGGATGCCGTGATTGCGCACGGCAAAGAACCCGGTGTCGGTGAGCGACTCACCGACGGTTCGCACGAACGACTGCCGCGACGGCCCGCCCCCCACCCAGTCGCGAAGGTCGACCACCGGGATGTTCTGGACTGCCATCGGTGCCGAGTATCGCCCGAATCAGACGCGCGCGGCGAACGTGGCGATCGCTCGCGGTGCGACCACCAGCGCTTCCTTCTGCGGCCGGCTCAGCTGCTTGATCGCGTACTCGAGCCGCAGCGCCTTGCCCTGGGTCCTGCACAGCCGGACGGCGAGCACCTTGAGCGGGCCGCGGCCGCGGGTGTAGCGCGCGCCCTTGCCCGCGTCATGCGCCGCGATCCGCGCTGCAACATCGCGTGCAATGCCGCAGTACAGCGAGCCGTCCGCGCAGCGCGCGACGTAGACGTACCAGCTCACCTCACCAGTATCGCCGATTCGATCGGTGTACGCTGGAAGGGCGTGAGCCAGGGTGACGACGCGACACTGCCGGACGCGCGGGCCAGCCAGCCGCCGTCGCCCGTGCTCCGCACCGGCCGGATCGCGGAAACCGCCGACGAGACCCTCCCCGACCCTCGCATGACGCCCACGCCGTCGGGCAAGTTGCCCGGCGTCGACCTCGGCGACCGCTACGAGATCGGCGCCATGATCGGGCGCGGCGGCATGGGCGAGGTCCGGATCGCGCGCGATACGCGGATCCATCGCGATGTCGCGGTCAAGCTGTTGCGCTCGACCCAGCGCGACGACGAGACCGTCGGGCGCTTCTTCCGCGAGGCCCGCGTCCAGGGTGTGCTCGAGCATCCGGCCGTCGTCCCGGTCCACGATCTCGGGATCGATCCCAACGGCAATCC
>JAYUYE010000201.1:0-1956 GCA_043752985.1 Myxococcales bacterium | reverse complement strand
GCTGCGAGAACCTGCTCGATGAACGCAGAGACCCGCATCCGGCGACGGTGCGCCCGGTAGTTCATGTCGTAGAACGGGTCGGCGTCGCGGCCGGCGGTAACCTCGATCGTCTCTCGCGCGAACGTGTCGCGGAAGAACTCGGGCGTCCACCTCGTGCGTGCGGGCCAGTCTGCCGTCGCATCCACAAACACGACTGGCCTCTGCCCGGCCCAGTAGCGTCGAAAGAACTCCTCTGCGCCCGGTATCGTGCGGCGTTCGACCGACGTGGCGTCCGGTTCGTGACGCAGATGCGCCCGGCCGAGCGCGGCGACGAGCTCGAGCTGGCGAGCGCGGCGCGCGAGCCGGGCGCACACCGGCAGCAGCTCCGACTTCATGATCGAGCGGATCTCTGTGCGTGCCCGCTTGGTCGAGACCTTGCCGGCGAGCTGACTGACGAGCACGTCGGGTTCCACGCCTGCGATCAGGTTCTCGACCACCCAGGTGCGGTGTTCGACCGAGAGCTCCTGCGCGAGAGGGCGGCTCCCCGGGCGGCGGCGATTCGCCACGTCCGACCTAGCGCCGCGTGCGGTCGAACGGCCCGAGGAGTGGCGGTGGCGTCGCCGGGAACTCACCACCGAGCTCGGGCACCGGCTCTTGCGAGCGGGGACGATTGATCTGCGGCGCCTGCTTCTGCGTCGGTGACAACGACGGCGGCCTGACCTGAGGAGGAGGCTGCGGTGGATCTTCGCGGTAGATCTGAGGCGCTTGCTGCTGCGGGGAAGGCTGCGGCGGTGGCTCGGACGGTCCACGCGCATCCACCGGGGGCTCCGGTGGTTCGCTGTAGTGGGCCTGAGGAGGTTCCGGCGGCGGTGGTGATGACGCCCTCCGGGAAGGCCCACAACCAAGAAGCGAGGCCACGAGGACGGCTCCGACTCCGGCCACGAGCGCCGGACCCGTGGGCATCGCGGTCGGAAGAATCTTGGAGCTCCGTCGCTCGGTCATGGGCAGGGAGCGTATCACTTCGCCGGAGTGGCGGAGGACAGCCGCTTCGTCAGGCCTTCGGTCCCAAGATAGGTCCACAGCAATGCGTTGACCGCCTGATCGTGGGCACGGCACGCGGCGCGCGAGGTCAGCTTCGCGAACTGCGTCAGCTTCTTCTTGGCGTCCTCTACCGCGAGCTCGCCGGTGTCCTGCTCGACGATCGTCACGCGGTCGGCGCCGAACGCCGCCTTCAGTGCATCGTCGTCGCGCTTGACGTCGACAACGTACGTCTTCCCCGCATCGCGCGAGACCGTGACCTTGGATTGATCGAACGCGGCCTTGGTCGCGAACACCGGGCGCGGATCATCACGGAGCTTGTGCGCGATCCGCTCGCCGGTCTCGCTGCGGACGTCCCACGCGCGGAGATCCGCCGCACCCTGGACGTACATCTTGACCTTGCCATCGAGCGACTCGATGCCGACCTTGTGCTGGACCAGCGGCGCCGCGATCACGAGCGCGCCAAACCACGCGAGCTTCTTGTCATCGCCGTCGATGCCCTTGACCACGCCGAGCTGCGTCTCGGTACCGCCGCGCTTGTGCGTGACCATGCCCTCGGGCGAGACCTCGATCACCCAGTCGAGCCGCGGTAGCGAGAACTTGTTCGCGGTGCGCTCGATCACCGTCCACGTCTGCTTGCCGCCGGCACCGAGCTCGACCTCGGTCGCGGTGATCGTGCCGGACAGCCCGCACGGTCCCTCGAGCTTGTTGCCCTGACCGGTCGCGAGCAGGAGCTCGCCGTCGGCGTCCGTCCAGCGCAGCGCCGGGACATCGCCCGTCGGTGGCGGCGTCCCGGTGGGCTTGGCCGGCTCCGTCGGCTTCGCGGGCTCGGTCGGCTTCGCGCCGGGGTCCGACGCATGGTCCGACGTCTTCGGCTTCGACTTGCATCCAGCGACGAGGGCGAGACTTGCGACGAGCGCGATCCGGATCATGTCCGGA
>JAYUYE010000200.1:0-5129 GCA_043752985.1 Myxococcales bacterium | reverse complement strand
CGCGAAATCGTCCCCGGTCGGTTCTACATGATCACGCGCCGCTGTACGCAGCGGCTCTTTCTCTTGCGGCCGGATGCCGATACCAACAACAACGTCGTTTACTGCCTTGCTGAAGCCGCCGCGCGTTTCAAGATCGACGTCCTGCTTCCATCCGTGCTCTCCAACCACCACCATACGGTCGTGTTCGACCGGCATGGTCGGATCGTCGAGTTTGTCGAGCACTTCCACAAGATGCTCGCGAAGTGTCAGAACGCGCTCCGTGGACGGTGGGAGAATCACTTCTCGAGCGAGCCGGTCTCGTTGGTTCACCTGGTCGGAGTACATGACGTCATCGACAAGCTTGTCTACGCCGCCACAAACCCGGTCAAAGACGGTCTGGTTGAGCGTGTGCATCACTGGCCCGGCGTCAATGGATTGTCGGAGCTGCTCAACGGTCGTCCCATGCGCGCGCGCCGACCGTCTCACTTCTTTCGTCCCGACGGCCCCATGCCCGCCGAGGTCACCCTGGATCTCACTCTCCCGCCAGAGCTCGGAGATCCGGCCGAAATCCTGCACACCGTGCGCGCGCGGGTCGCCGAGGTCGAAGCCGAGCAGGCGGCCCAGCGTGCCGAGACCGGGCGCTCCGTCCTCGGTCGCCGGCGCATTCTCCGCCAGTCGTGGCGCGACTCGCCCACAAGTCACGAGCCCCGGCGCACGCTCAACCCCCGCGTCGCCGCTCGTAGCAAATGGCATCGCATCGAGGCGCTCCGCCGCAATACGGAGTTCGTCGCGGCGTACCGCGTAGCGCGCGTTGCCTGGCTCGCAGGCCTCCACGTCGTGTTTCCAACCGGCACCTACTGGCTGCGCCGGTTTGCCGGCGTCCCCGTCGCCGCGACGGCCTGACGACACGCACTCACGCTGACCGTCCATCTATCGCAACGAGGCCTCCGCACCCGCGTCGGCCTCGTTGCGGCGTGGTCTTTCTATCATTGCGGTGTCGCGCCGACTCTGGTGATCGACGAAGGCGAACACCACGTGCGCCGACGTTCCGGTGACTCGGCAGCGTCCGCCGCGCGCGCCGCGAGCTCAACCCCGGTGCGGACTCAACCCGCGCGCTCGCCGCGCGCTCAACCCCGGTGCGGACTCAAACGCGGACTCAAACGCGCTCAACCCCGGTGCGGACTCAAAGACTCAAAAAAACTACACCATCACCGGGATCAGCGTTCTCATGGAAGGCGGCGTAACACGGTGCCGGTCACGCGTGTCACAGTCCGGGCGTGCGACACGCAGTGATCCTCGCCGGCGGTAGTGGAACGCGACTGTGGCCCGCGAGCCGGCGCGCGCGACCGAAGCAGCTGCTGCCGCTCGGGCCCAGTGGCGAGTCGCTCCTCGAGGCAGCGATCCGCCGCGGTCGCGCGGTCGCCGGCGATCGCATCCTGATCGTGACCGCGGAATCGCAGGTCGAGGCCACGCATGCGATCGCACCCGGCATCGAGCTGATCGCCGAGCCCGCTGCGCGCAACACGGCCGCGGCACTCGGGCTCGCTGCGGCGGTGATCGCGAAGCGCGATCCTGACGCGGTGCTGATCATGCTGCCAGCGGATCATCACGTCGCGAATGAGCCCGAGCTGACGCGGCTGCTCGAGGTTGCGCTCGAGGCCGTGGAGCGCGATGACGTGATCGCCACGATCGGGCTGACGCCGACCCGCGCCGACACCGGCTTTGGCTACCTCGAGGTCGACCCGGGCCCGGCCGGGACCGTGCTGACGGTCAAGCGGTTCGTCGAGAAGCCGGACGCGGCGACCGCAGGCCTGTACGTCGCGAGCGGCCGGTTCTTGTGGAACGCCGGCATGTTCGTCGCCCGTGCACAGCGTCTGCTCGGCGAGCTCGACGTCCAGCTGCCCGTCACGGGCGCAGCGGTCCGCGCGATCGCCGCCGGGACCGCCGCGATCGCGGAGATCTATCCGACGCTGCCGAGCATCTCGATCGATCACGCGGTGATGGAGCGTGCCGAGCGCGTGGTCGCGGTACCGGCCGCGGTCGGCTGGGACGATGTGGGATCGTGGGCGGCCCTGCCTGCGCTGCGCGGTGCGGACGAGGCCGGTAACACCATCGGCGCGCCCGCGGTCGCCATCGATGCGAGCGGTAATATCCTGATGAGTGATGACGGCACGTTGATCGCGGTGGTCGGCGTCTCGGACCTCGTCGTCGTCAAGAGCGGTGACGCGATCCTGGTCATCCGGAAGGACCAAGCACAGGACGTCCGCAAGGTCGTCGACGCCCTTTCCGCGCAGGGTCTTGCGCGGTACCTATGACGCGTGAACCCGCGCGTCTTCCGTGAATACGACATCCGCGGAGTCGCAGAGCGCGACCTCGACGACGTCACCGTCCGAGCGATCGGTCTCGCCCTCGGCGCGCGAATCGCGGCATCTGAGCGGCCCGGACCGATCGTGGTCGGTCGCGACTGCCGGGTCACGTCGCCGCGCCTGTTCGCGGCGCTGACCGACGGGTTGCGGGTCCGCGCCGACGTCATCGACATCGGGGTCGTGCCGACACCGCTCGTGTACTTCGCCGCCGTCGGAGACGTGGCCGGCCTCGCCCCGGCGGCCGCCGTCATGATCACGGGCAGCCACAATCCCCCCGAGGACAACGGGTTCAAGATCATGATTGGCCGCGACACGCTGTACGGCGCGGGCATCGCGGAGCTGCGCGATGAGGTCGCCGCGCTGATCGCGAACGCACCGGCCGAGCTGGAGCCGCCGATCCGCGCCATGTCATCGCGCGATCTGATCGGCGCGTACCACGAGTACGTCGCCACCCAGCTCCGGCTCGGTGAGCGCCGGCCCAAGGTGGTCGTCGACGCGGGCAATGGATCTGGCGGGCCTACCGCCGTCGGCCTCTATCGCCGGCTCGGCTTCGAGGTCGTCCCGCTGTTCTGCGATCTCGACGGAACATTTCCGAATCACCATCCCGATCCCACGCTTCCCGAGAACGTCGCGGCGCTGATCGCGACGGTCAAGAAGGAGAAGGCCGAGCTCGGCATCGCGCTCGATGGCGACGCGGACCGGATCGGCGTCGTCGATGCCGGCGGTCGGATCCTGTGGGGTGATCAGCTGATGATCCTCCTTGGCAAGGCGCTGCTCGTCGACGTGCCAGGCGCGAAGTTCGTCGGCGAGGTGAAGTGCTCGCAGGCGATGTATGACCAGCTCGCGGCCGCGGGCGGCGAGGTCGAGATGTGGAAGGTCGGGCACTCGCTGATCAAGGTGCGGATGAAGGAGACCGGCGCGCAGCTCGCCGGCGAGATGTCGGGCCACATCTTCTTCGCGCATCGCTGGCTCGGCTTCGACGATGGGATCTACGCGGGTGCACGCATGCTCGAGCTGCTGTCGCGAACCACGCGCACGCTGTCGGAGCTCGCCGACGAGCTACCCGTCATGATCAACACGCCCGAGATCCGGATCGATTGTCCCGACGACACGAAGTTCGCGGTCGTCGCGACCGTCGCCGAGCGGCTCGCGAAGGATCCGGCCGTGCTGTCCGTGGTGACCATCGACGGCGTGCGCGCGAAGTTCGAGGGCGGCTGGGGCCTTCTGCGCGCATCGAATACCCAGCCTGCGCTGGTGATGCGCTGCGAGGCGGCTACCGCGCCGCGGCTCGCGGAGATCAAGCGCGCGATCGAGACGCATCTCGAAGCGGCGAGGACCGCATGATCACGATCGGTGTCGATCTCGGAGGCACGAACTTTCGCGCCGCGACGTTCGAGGTGGGTAGCTGGACGCCGGTCGATCACGTCAAGGAGGCCGTCGGCGAGCGGCGCGATCCGGCCGCGATGGTCGAGCGGATCGCGGACCTCGTGCAGCGGCTCGCGCGCGGTCAGCCCGCCACCGTCGGCATCGGGATCGCCGCGATGCTGCGCGATCGGATCGGGACGGTCGCGAACTCGCCGCACCTGCGCTGGCATGACGTCGCGTTCGGGCGGCTCCTGGCCGACCGGCTCGGTCCGCAGTTCAAGCTCGGCGTCTACAACGACGTCAATGCGATCGTGTGGGGCGAGGCCGTCGCCGGCGCCGCGCGCGGTTGCCGCGATGTCCTCGGGGTCTATGTCGGCACTGGCATCGGCGGTGGCGTGATCGCAGGCGGCCAGCTCGTCGAGGGCGTCAGCAACTGCGCCGGCGAGATCGGACACATCAAGGTTCGCTGGGACGACGACGCGATCAATTGCGCATGCGGCCAGCGCGGCTGCGTCGAGGCGTACTGCGGCGGCAGCTACCTCCTCGAGCGGATCCACACCGAGCTCCGCAAGGGCGCCAAGTCGTCGGTGGTCAAGATGGCGGGCTCGATCGACGCCGTCACGCCGAGCCACGTCGACGAGGCCGCCGAGGCCGGCGATCCATGGGCGCTCGCGCTGTGGACCGAGCTCGCGCCGCTCCTCGCCGTCGCGCTCGGCAATGCGGTCGCGGTCCTCAACCCGGAGCGGCTGATCCTCGGCGGCGGCCTGCTCGGCCGAACGCCGACGTTCTATGCGCTGATCACGACCTCGCTGATGCTCGCGGCGCCGGTCGCGTGTACCGACCGGCTGTCGATCGTGCTCGCGGAGCTCGGCGATGATGCGGGCATGGTCGGAGCCGCGGCACTCGCGTCGACCGGCGTGTCGATCGTTCCGCTCGAATAGCCTCGCCGCCTGGACCTGGCTGTGATTGGCCACCTCGTGGTGCCCGTCGTCAGGCCGCGGACGCACGATCGTTCCAGACAGGGCCTTCGCGAACAACGTACGTGTACGGCCTTGCACGACGAGCCGCGCCACGCCGCGATTCAGATCGTTTAACGACCTCCTCCTCAGCGCCTTCGGGTGTCGCGGCGCGACCGAGGAGTTGTGCAGCTTCCCTCGACGAAGAATTCGTTCGCCTGCTTCGAAGATGCTGAGCAGCTTTCCCTCGGCCATGGGCACGCCCCGCAGCACACGGTAGGCCGGGTCCCGCGACGGTCGACGTACCGGCTGCACACGCGCGGAGCGTTCCGGTTGCTCGATCCGGTGCCAGGTCGCAATGAGTCCTGCCCGCCGTTGATTCGTTCGCAGATGATGGTGGTCGCTCTTCGGAACCGCACGCCGACAACAGATGGATGAGGAAGATCGCGACCAGCCAAGACCG
>JAYUYE010000199.1:0-11925 GCA_043752985.1 Myxococcales bacterium | reverse complement strand
GGTCGTCGTTCGGTAGCCGCTGATCCGGCGCCTTCTGCCCACTCGTGCCGATCGTCGGCGTGATGAAGAACACCTGACCGCCGCGACCGAGCTCGCGCCCGATCGCTTCCTTGATCGTGGTGTCGTCGACGCGCGACACGAACGTCCGGACGGCGCGGCGATCCGCGGGCGGCGTCGCGATGATCGAGAGGTCGCGCAGGTTCGCCATCGCGAGGTGCAACGTCCGCGGGATCGGCGTCGCGGTCAGCGTCAGCACGTCGACCTGCGTCTTGGTCTTCTTGATCCGCTCCTTGTGCGCGACCCCGAACCGCTGCTCCTCGTCGATCACGAGGAGACCGAGGTCCTTGAACCGGACATCCGCCGACAGCGCCCGGTGCGTACCGACGACGACGTCGAGCTTGCCCTCGGCGAGCTTCTTGACCGTGTCGATCTGCTCGCCCTTCGATTGGAACCGCGACAGCTTCCCGAGGTTGACGCCGAAGCCGCCGAACCGCTCGGTCATCGTGCGGAAGTGCTGCTCGACGAGCACGGTGGTCGGCGCGAGGATGCACGCCTGCTTGCCGCCCTGCACGGCGCGGAAGATCGCGCGCATCGCGACCTCGGTCTTGCCGTAGCCGACGTCGCCGCAGACGAGGCGGTCCATGGCACGTGGCGCTTCCATGTCCGCGAGCACCGCATCGATCGCGGCGGCCTGGTCGGGTGTCTCGTCGAACGGGAACGTCGCCTCGAGCTCGCGGAAGCTGTCGTCGGCCGGCGGGAACGGATGACCCGGTAGCGACGCGCGCTGCGCGTAGAGCTGCAGCAGCTCCTCGGCGAGCGCCCGGATGTGGCGCTTGACCTTGCTGGTCGTTGCTTCCCAGGTGACGCCACCGAGCTTGTCGAGCCTGGGCGCGTGGCCCTCGGCGCCGACGTAGCGCTGGACCTCTCCGAGCCGGTACACCGGCAGATACAGGGTGCCACCGTCGTAGACGAGCTCGAGCGCGTCGATCTCGTGCAGCTTCGGCGTTGCCGCGCCGACGGCGGTGGTCTGGAGAATCGAGACCGTTCCGACTGCGAGCTTCTTCAGGCCGACGTAGCGACCAACGCCGTGCTTCTGGTGGACGAGGAAGTCGCCCGAGCCGAGCTGACTGAAGTCCGCGACGCCGCCGAGGAGCGCATCCTTCGCGCGCTTGCGCTGCGACTTGCCGTGGTGCGTGCGGGCGCCGAACACGTCGGCCGCGGTGACGATCGCAACTCGATCGCGCAGGGACGCGAACGCATGCGCCGGCGCACCGGTCACGATCGATACGGCATCGACCGAGCCCGGGCGCTCGCCGGGTGGGGCGAGCCGGATGTCGAGCCCGCGCGCGGTCAAGACGCCGTGCAACCGATCGATCCGGCTCTGCGAATCGCATGCAATCGCGACGCGAATCCCGTCCCTTCGCCAGCGATTGATCTTGGTGATCAGCGGCACCGCATGCTCGGTGTCGCCGAACGTACGTGCGTGTTCGAGCTCCTGCTTGAGGACGCGGAGGTCGTCAATGTCGACCCGGACCTTGGTGCCCGTCTCGTCGGCCAATTCGAGCGTGGGCAGCGAGATCCGGCGCGGTGCGGTGAACGGGCCTAGATCCTCGGCGGTCACGAAGTGCGCATCCGGTGGATAGACCAAGAGCTTGGTCTCGTCGCGGCGCATCGGATAGCGCGCGTTCGCGTCGTCCCACAGATCGCGGAGCGTGCGCCGGCAGGCATCGGGATCGATCACCAGCCAGCGCGCATCGGCCGGCACGTACGCGGCGGGCGCGACCATCTCGTCATGAAACGCGGGCGTCAGCCCCTCGATGCCGACGAACACCTCGCCCTGCTCGAGCTGCTCGATCAATCGGCGCGTCGCCTTCGTGGGGTGCGCGATCTCGTCCGCGTATTCGCGCAGCCGCGTTCGGACGTCGCGCGCACCGGTCGCGACCGTCTCGCGCACCGGGTGTACATGAACGTGCTCGATCGCGCGCAACGTGCGCTGCGACTCGGCCTCGAACCAGCGCAGCGATTCGACCTCGTCGCCGAACAGCTCGATCCGGATCGGGTGCGGCGCGAGAGGCGCATACAGATCGATCACACCGCCGCGCACCGCAAACGTGCCCGGCTCGTCGACGACCGGCGCCCGCGTCCAGCCGCCGGCAACCAGCAGCGCGGCGACCTCGTCGCGATCGATCGTGTCGCCCTTCGAGATCGTTCGGCCGCGGGCCACGAGCTCACCGCGGGCCACCGTCCGACGTGCGAGGGCCTCCGCCGAGGTCACCACGATTCGCGGCCGCAGCTCTGGCACCGCGAGCCGGTACAGCGTTCCGACCCGCTCGGCGATCCCCGTGCGATCCGGCGACAGGTCCGCATAGGGCGAGATATCGATGGCGGGCAACCCGGCGATCGCGTCGAGCATCGTCCCCGGGTCGTGGGTGCCCGGCCGGAAGAACCTGATCTCGTCCTCGATCCGCCGCGCTGCCTGGTCGTCTGGTGCGACCACGACGATCAGCGACTCGCGCTCGGCGAGCTCCGCAGCGAGCCACGCTGCCCAGCCCGCGGTCGCGCCATGCGCGGTCACGATGTCGCTGCGTAGCGCGGTTTCGAGCTCGGACCACATGAGGGGCGAACCCTAGCAGGCCCGCCCCGGGCCGGCCGCGCCTAGGTCCAGTTACAGGCGTTGGTCGGCGTCATGTCGACCTCGACCGTCGAGCAGGTCGTGACCACGAAGCGTGGTCGAGAACCATCTCGTCGATCTTGAAATGTGCGGAGCCTTTCGCGTGCCACGGCGCCCTTCAAGCGCGGAGCGTCTGCGGAGTCGGTGCCACGGTGGCGTAGATGAGGTGCAGGTCGCACCCAGGATTCATGACGGAGCGTAGCGACTCGGACTTGCCGTGTCACCGCCGTGGTGTGGAGCAGGATGCAGCGCCGTGGTGGGTGATCGGCACCGAGCCGTGTTACGCCCAGGTGGTGAGATGTCTCGTCGCGATCGCACTCGTGATCGCAGCCACCGGCGCCGACGCCCATGCCGGGCAGGCCACGTGCAGTAACCCCGGTCTGCCGGTCGGTGCCGCCGCATCGAGCGATCTGTTTCCGGGCCGGCTCACGCTGTCGCTGACGACCAGCCTCCTCACCGTGAGCAGCAGCGAGGTGCTCGCAGAGGGGCAGGGCCAGGTTCGCTACGACGCGGACCTCGTGCTGGTGGAGACACGGCTGTCGGCCGAGCTCGCGCTGCGCTCGTGGCTCGCGATCGGCCTCGCGTTGCCGTATCGCGTGATCGCCGTCGGCGTCGCGTATCGCGATCCGGCGACCGGCGCGACCGTGATGTCGCAGCAGGCTGGCATCCATGCGCGCGACGAGCGACTGCACGGCATCGGCGATCCATCGCTCACGTTGCACGGCGCACACGAGGTCGGCCTGTCCCGGTTCCACGCTCGGCTCGGCACCAGCCTTCCACTCGGCCACACCGAGAAAGATCCGTTCTCGCTCGGCCAGATCGGGCAGGAGCACCAGCACGTGCAGTTTGGAACCGGGACGCTGATTCCGTTTCTCGCCGTCGAGGCGCAGCGTGGGTTCGGTCGGATCACCGGCGCGGCGTGGGGCATCGCGCAGCTCTCCCTGTACGACAACGCTCACGGCTACCGCGCGGGCGACCGCTACTCCGCGGGTCTCACTGCCTTGTCGGCTCTCGGAACCACTGCGTGGACGTTCGGGCTGTCGACCGCGGTGCACGCCGAGACCGAGGAGACCTGGCAAGGCATCGTCCATGCGGGCGAGGGCAACGCGGGACGCGTCGACGTTCTCGCCGGTGGCTCGATCGCATGGCGTCCGACGCGCAGCCTCGCGATCCTCGCGAGCCTCGAGCTTCCCGTCTACTCGCATGTCACGGGGCCGCAGGTCGACTACGGCTTCGTGGCCGGCCTCGGCGTCGTGACGTCGTTCGACCTCCGGCAGCGCGCATCGTATGGCGCCGCAGATGTGGCGACGCTCGGCGAGCCCGGAACCGCAGCGCCCCTTGTGCCCGTACCCGGCACGATCACCGTGTTCGATCTGTGGGCGGAGTGGTGCGCGCCATGCCGCGAGCTCGACGACAAGCTCGCCGCGCTCGCGCGCCGCTATCCAGGTCGGGTCGCGGTGCGCAAGCTCGACGTCGTCGACAGCGATAGTGCCGCATGGCTGCGCTACCTCGCGCCCGGCAGCTTCGAGCTCCCTCACCTCAAGGTCTACGGCGCAGACGGCGTGCTGCTGTTCGAGAAGACCGCGCCGCCCGACGAGCTCGTGCGCGCCGTCGAAGCTGCGCTGCTTCTGCGGTGAGCTCGCCAGCTCAGGGTACGGCGCAGGTGCCGAGATAGCCGTCGGGCGTCACGCCGCAATTCGTGTGGCAGTTGATGCAACGAGGCTCGTCTGCCGTCACGACGTCACGGTCGGCATCGACGCGCTGCCAGCGCCAGCCGAGGTTATCGGTGGTCGCGAGCTTCTCCATCACGGTCCATTCGATCACGGGCCCCGTGCAGTCACTGTCGGCAAAGTCGAACTCCTCCTTGAGCACGATCGCGCCGGTCGGAAACCCCGCGGTGCGGTCGCGGTACGGCGCGAGCGCTGCCGGGTCTGCGAGCACGCGGATTCTGTGCAGGTCGTGATCCGAGCTCGACCGGCAGTCGCGAACGAGGGCATAGCTCGCCGCATAGTCCGCGCGGAACGCGGGCGTCGCGGCATCCTGGCCGCACGCAACGAGTACGATCAGCGCGCTACAGCTTGATCGAACGAATCGCATGATTGCCGGTGTCGGCGATGTACAGCACGCCGGCCGCGAGCTCGATACCGTACGGCCGCTTGAGTAGCGCCTCGGTCGGAAGCCCGCCGTCGCCCGAATAGCCGGACTGCCCACAGATGCCCGCGACGGTCGTGATCGTCTGATCCGGTGCGATCGCGCGGACGCAGTGGTTGTAGACGTCGGTAAAATACAGCGTGCCGTCGTCGCCGAGCGCGAGATCCACCGGGTTGAACAGCTTCGCTTGCAGCGCCGGGCCACCGTCGCCGGCGAACCCGCCCTGCATCGGCGTACCCGCGACCCGATGAACCACACCCGCCGTGTCGATCTTGCGGATCAGGTGGTTCGCGGTGTCTGCGAAGTAGATGGTCCCCGCGCGATCGAGCACGATCCGGCCCGCTGGATCCGCGGACTGGCCGAACGGCTGCCCCATGCGGAGGTCGAGCGCCGGACCGTCATCGCCCGCGTAGCCCGGCGTGCACGGCACCCCGCAGGTCGCGGGATTGCCGCACGTGAACTTTCCCGACGGAGATGGGCACGCCGTCGGCGGAACGCCCGTGGCGCACAGACCTGGACCGCCGGGCGCCGGTGCATCGATGACGCAGCGGCCGGCCAGTCGCGTGATCACACCCGCGGTGTCGATCTTTCGCATCACCTGGTTCGCCTGGTCCATGACGATCAGATCGCCGTTTGCCATGTACGCGAGGCTCGCCGGCAGGTCGAGCGTCGCCGTCAGTGCGGGGCCACCATCGCCAAAGTACGCGCGCCGGCCGTCGCCGCACGAATCCGTGATCTCACCGGTCGCGAGATCGATCGTGCGGAGCTTGCTGTTGTGCCACGCCGCAATCTCCATCTTCGCGCCGTCCGGATGAAGTGCGAGGCCGCTCGGATGGTTGAGATCGGTGTTCGCCGAATCGTCGAGCGTGCCGCCGAGCTCGCCGCGACCTGCGACGTGACGGATCGTTCCATCACCCGGCAGCGACCGGATGCGGTGGTTGTTCCAGTCGAGGATGTAGACGATGCCGTCAGGCGCACGCAGCACATCCTGCGGCAGGGACATCCGCGCCGCGGTCGCCGGACCGTCATCGCCGGAGTAGCCGTTCTTGCCGTCGCCCGCGATCGTGCAGATCGTGCCGGTCTCGGTCGGATCGCAGAGAGCGGGGCCGGGCTCGTCGCCGCAGCCGACCGGAACCAGCACGAGCAAGGGGAGCAGGGATCTCACTTCGTCACCTCGACAATGCGGCTGTTGATCGTGTCGGAGATGAACAGGTTGCCGCCGGGATCGAACTCGATCCCGAAGGGACGCGCGAGCATCGTCTCGGTGGCGAGCAGGCCATCCTCGGGATCGAGTCCGATCTCGCCGGTGCCGGCGACGGTCCGGATCGTGCCGCTCGCGAGATCCACCGCGCGGATCACGCTGTTGTCGGTGTCGGTGATGTAGAGGTGGCCATCGGGCCCGATCTCGAGGTCGCGCGGACCATTGAGCTGCGCCACGAGCGCGGCCCCACCGTCGCCCGTGTAGCCGGCGGCGCCGGTGCCGACGACGGTCTCGATCCGGTTCGTGGTGAGGTCGACCGCGCGCACGCGATGACTCAGGGTCTCCGCGATGTAGAGCTTGCCGTTCGCGAGTGCGAGCCCGCCGGATGGCTCGGGGTTCGAGCCCGCTTCGAAGAACAGCTTCGCCGCGGTCGCGAGGCCTCCGTCACCCTCGGAGCCCTGCATGCCGTTGCCTGCGACCGTCGACATCATGTTGGTCGCTTTGTCCCATTTGCGAACGCGAAAGTTTTGCTGATCGAGGATGTACAGATTCCCTTGCGCATCGAGCTCGAGCGCCTTGGGCTGCTTGAACAGCGAGGTCTCGAACGCCGCGCCGTCGCCCGCGAAGCCCGCGCCACCGCCCGCGATGATCCGCACGTTGCCGGTCGCGGGATCGATCTCGCGCAGCTTGTGATTGTGCCACGCCATCACGAGGACCTTGCCCTCGGCGGTGATCGCGAGATCGGTCGGGTGGTTGAGCTTGACGTCGGTGCCGAGGACACCGGCGGGCAAGCGTTCGGCCATGCCGCTGAGGCCGTCGCCCGGGAAGATCGGATCGATCCAGCCGACGACGGTCGTCACGATGTCGTTATCGACGCGCCGGACGAGGTGGTTATTCCAGTCGATGAACCAGACGGACCCATCGGGTGCGAACTTCATGTCCATCGTCCAGTACAGCTCGGTTTCGAGGCGGTGCCGGCCATCGCCGTTGAACCCGAACACGCCGGCCTTGCCCGCCCACGTGCACGCGCGGCCCGATTCGGGCTCGCACACGTGCTCTTTCAGGTTATCCCCGCACCCGATCAAAAGGCCTGAGAGGAGGGCACACTCCGCGAGTCGACTCATCTGCCCCAATGTATCACGGGTGGCTAGTACGTTTTAACCAAGTACGTTCTAGTCGAGCACATCGTGTACAGAAGTTCGACGCGTCGGTTCTTCGTCGGTGTGAGCGGAGTCGTACTCCTGGCAAGCGCCACGTCCGTGGCGGCCGAACCGACCGCGCTCGACAAGCTCCTGGCGCGCACCCACAATGTCGCCAAGGAGGTCGCGAAGATCCGTGGCCTCCCGCTCAAGACGAAGATCCCGAACGACGTGGTCGACAAGGACCAGCTGCGGACGCGGCTCCTCGCGATGGCCGGCGAGGACAAGACGAGGCGCGAGACCGAAGCCGAGGGGCTCGCACTCGCACGCTGGGGCCTGATTCCCCTCGCGACCGACTACAGCGCACTCATGATCGATCTGCTGACCGAGCAGGTCGCGGGCTACTACGACCCGAAGACCAAGAAGCTCACGATCTCGAAGTCAGCCGGTGACGATCCTGCGTGGGCCGAGCTGGTGCTCGCGCACGAGATCGATCACGGCCTTCAAGATCAGACGTTCGATCTCGAGAAGTTCGAGGACCTGCCGCCGACCGAGGGCGACGCGGCCGCTGCGCGACGCGCACTCGTCGAGGGCGACGGCATCGCCCTGATGATCGAGGTGATGCTCGCGCGCCAGGGGACCAGCGCCCCGTGGTCGAACCCCGAGGTCACCCAGGCGATCGAGAAGGCCATGACCGTGCCGGGGAACGGAGACGCGCTCGACAAGGCACCGCTCGCGATCCGCGACTCGTTGATCTTTCCATACAAGGCCGGCCTGTCGTTCGTCGCCGCGCTCCGCCGCCGTCAGCCGTGGAGCGCCGTCGATGCGGCCTATGCGAAGCCGCCATCGTCGACCGAGCAGATCATGCATCCCGAGCGCTACCTCGCCGGCGACGAGCCGGTCCGGATCACGTTGACCGCGCCCGCCGCGCTCCGCGATCACGTGATCGCGCACGAGACCGTGTGGGGCGAGCTCTCGTTCGATCTGTTCCTGCGCACCCACGGCGTCGATCCCGCGACCGCGGCGACGGCGGCGGAAGGCTGGGGCGGCGACCGCGTGATCACGCTCGCACGCAGCAAGGACAGCTCGCCGAGCTCGAGCGAGGGAGCGAACGCTCGCGAAGCGATACCCATCCGGCGACCGCAGCGTGCCGTCGGCATCGCGCGCATGGAATGGGACAGCGAGCCGGATGCGATCGAGGCGGCGGAGGCGATCGAGAAGGCGCTCGATTGGTGGACCGCTGGCGCGACGATCGATCATTCGTTGCAGCGCACACGGTGGATGGCGCTCGACGGCACGGTTTCGTGGGTCGAGCGCAGAGGACTCGCCGTGATGTTCGTCGTCGGTGCCCCGGCGTGGACCGCGGAGGCGCTCGCGACCGAGGTGTGGACGGTCAGCGCCGTGAAGCCGCCGGCCGCGCGCGCGACGTACAGAAAGCCGCGCTAGGCGAGCAGGAACTTCTCGAGTGCGACGAGCCGCTCGACGTCGTGCACGTCGTCGCGCTGGAGCGGCACCACGACGAACGCCGCGTTCGGCCCACCGACGGTGCGCAGCTTCGTGACGGCGGCGGCATCGGCCGTGGCGAGTGTCTCGTGCTCGCCGTGCGCATTGAACAGTGCCTGCGCGGCCATCATGCGGGTCGTCCCTGCGAGGCCAAGGCTCGCGACCTGCGGCTGCGCGGCGAGCGCGGTCTCGATCTGCGCGACCGAGGTCTGCAGCGGTCGCGAGTGGTGGACCTTGTTGACAACGAACCCGACGAACGGCATTCCGGCGGAGACCAGTCGTTCGTGGAACGCGATTGCCTCGCGGACGGCCATCGGCTCCGGGCTCGCGACGAGCAAGAACCCGACGCGCGGCTGGCGCAGGAGTGCGAACGTCTCCTCGGCACGCTGCTTGAAGCCGCCAAGGATGTCGTTGAACTCGGTGAAGAACACCGAGAGATCCTCGAGGAATTTGGTGCCGACGAACTTCGCGAGCCGCTTGATCACGAACGAGCCGGTCTTGCCGACGATCGACCACCGCGATCCGCCGTCGCCCTGGAGCTTGCGGAACCACTCGATCGCGGGCGAGTCGATCGCCTCGCTCAGCTTGCGCGGGGCATCGAGGAAGTCGAGTGCATGCGAGGTCGGCGGCGTGTCGACGACGATCAGGTCGTACGCACCGGTGCGATCGAAGTCGTGCAGCTTCGCCATCGCGGCGTACTCCTGCGCGCCTGCGAGAGAGCCGGAGATCTGAGCGTAGACCGGGTTCGCGAGGATCCGCTTCACGGCCTCGGGGTCCTTCGCATGGCGCGCGACGACCTCGTCGAACGCCTGCTTCTGGTCGAGCATCATCGCGTGCAGCTCGCCGCTCTTGCTCGGTGCATCGTGATGGACGAGCGCCCGATCGACCTCCTGCACCTCGTGACCCAGGGAGGACAGCCCGAGCGAGTTCGCGAGCCGGCGGGCCGGATCGATCGTCAGGACCAGGGTCTTCTTGCCGCGGCGCGCGGCCGCCAGCGCCAGGGTTGCCGCCGTGGTGGTCTTGCCCACGCCACCGGAGCCGACGCAGACGAGAATCCGTCGCTCCAGCAGGACATCGACCAGGCGAGACGTCACGGTTTCTTCGCGGATAGCACGCATGCCCGGCTGGTGGCAACGCGGGGCGCGGTGGTATGACCCGCGGCGAAGTGAGACGCGAGCTCATCGTCACCGCCGACGGGCGCGACCGCACGGTCTCGATCGAAGGACCGCTCCCCGATGGCCGGTTCAAGGTCGCGATCGATGGTGCCGAGCGCATGGTCGACGCGCGCGCGGTTCGTCCCGGCACCTGGTCGCTGATGATCGACGGTCGGAGCTTCATCGTCGACCTCGACAAGCGCCGGAACGGGATCGCCGCATCGGTCGGTGCCAGCGAGGCGCTCCTCCAGGTCGAGGACGCCCTGCACAAGCGGCTCGCCAGCGCGGCGTCGCCACGCGCGTCGACCCGGGGCGAGTCGATCCGCGCCCCGATCGCGGGCAAGGTCGTGAAGGTGCTGGTCGGCGTCGGAGATCAGGTCGCGCCGGGGACGGCCGTGATCGTCCTCGAGGCGATGAAGATGGAGAACGAGCTGATCGCGGAGAAGGGCGGCACCGTCGCCTCGATCACGAAGACCGCCGGCCAGGCCGTCGACACCGGCGATCTACTCGTCGAGCTGACCTGAGGGTCTGACCTTCTCGACGAGCCGCGCGGCAGGCATCCGGCGGCGGGCCCGCCAGCGCGAGCCGTGGAACTCGACGATGTCGTAGAGCTCGATCGCGACCCGCTTGAGGCCTCGGTAGATCGGGTCCGAGAACCACATCGGTCAGGGCATCGCTGCGAGGAGCGGCGCCGTCGCCGCCGCCGCACCCGGCAGGCCGGGCGTGCGATCGCGAGGGATGTGATAGCGCGCGAGGATCCGGGGCTGCGCCTTACGAACCTCGTCGGCGTCCATCACGATCATGCCACCCGAGGTGGTCTCGATCTCGACGACACCGCGCGCGGCGGACAGCTTCGCGACGAAGTCTTCCATGTCGCGTGGAATCACGCCGTCGATCTTCGCGACCGCCTCGTTGTAGAGGTGGCCGTACCCGACGTTGATCTCGTCGGCGAGGATCTGCGTGAGGATCACGACCTCGTTCTGATCGGGCGAGCGGAAGCCCAGGTAGTAGTAGTTCAAGAACTCCTTCGGGGCCTTGTTCCACCACTTGTCCCAGGTCGTCAGGTAGTCGCGCGTCAGCGTCTGGAACACGAGGCCGCCGTAGACGAAGTACGCCGGCGGCAGATCGTAGCGCGAGCGCGGCACCAGCGGTCGCCATGGCTTGAGCTCGAGCTCGAGCGTGCGGGCGATCCCGCCGCGCTTGATCTCGAGCTCGATGCGATCGCCGATGTAGCGGTGGCCGAGGACGACGTCGTAGCGAGTGCGGTAGTGACCGATGTACTGGATCGTGCCGTTGTTCGCGATCGGCAGCCCATCGATCGCGGTGATCACGTCGCGCGGCTCGAGGTGACCAAACGCCGAGCCGTCGTAATCGACATGAAGCACGACGACACCGCGCTCGCTCGCGTTGAGCCCGAGCTGGCGACGGAGCAGGGGGTTCTCGAGGTTCTGCGTGGTGATGCCGAGCGCCGGGATCTCCGGCCGCTTGCCCGCACCGACGCCATCGAGGAAGGCGCGGATCAGTGGCGGCGGCACCATCTCGCCGATGTTGTCGACACCGGTCAGCTTCTGGAACGCGATGCCGACCACCTTGCCGTCGCCGAACACCGGACCACCGCTGTTGCCGGCATTGATCGCGGCATCGACCGTGACCGCGAGCAGATGACGCTGCGAGTGGCTGTAGCGCTGGACCTCGATGCGCGAGACCACGCCCTCGGTGATCGAGATCTCCTCACCGCCGACCGGGTAGCCGACCACGGCGACCTCGTCGCGCAGGCGGGGCATCGGTCCGAGCTCGGCGGGCTCGATATCGGCGAGGAAATCGGGAGGTTCGGTGACCTCGAGCAGGGCGAGGTCACAGTCGTGGCTGACCGCCCGGACCCGGGCAATCGCCTTGTCCGGATGTGACATCTTCTGGACCTGAAGAAAGGTCGCATTCGCGACGACGTGCGCGCCCGTGAGCAGGAGACCCTTTCCGATCACCACGGCCGAACCCGTGCTGTTCGAGGGAGTTCTTGCCTGCCAGGGACCGTCGAAGTCGGGGTCCTGGGAGGTCGCAAATACGCGAATCACCTCTGGGTACGCCACGTTCCCAACGTACCGTGGC
>JAYUYE010000198.1:0-5132 GCA_043752985.1 Myxococcales bacterium | reverse complement strand
CCAGGCCGAAGCCCTGCGGATCGGTGCCGTTGCCGCACACACCGACGCCCGACGCAAAGCCGGTCGGCGGCCGCGTCGAGTCGAGCTTGTACGTGCAGCCGTTTCGATCGGTGCCCTCGAGATCGAAGATCCGGATCTCCGCCATCGACAGCGAGGTGCCGAGGTTGCGCCGCTCGCCTTCGAGAATATCGGGGCGCGGGATGCAGAACGTGATGAGACCCGTACCGTCGGTCTGCCGGCCCTCGACGGACAGGCTGACCACGCCGGCGGGCGGATCCACGGCGGGGCAATCGTTGCCGGCGAGCGCGGTCAGGTTGCCGAAGGTCAGGACGACCTCGGAGCTCGATGCGAGCAGCGCCGCGTTCTCCGCGCCCATCGGACCGCACTCGTCGTCGCCGCAGCCGGCGCTGCCGGTAGCGAGCGCGCCGAGCAGCAGCGCGAAGCCGAGACGGCGATCAGTACTCGAAGGGAACTGTGAGTGCGACATGGGCGATGACAGCGTTGCCGAACCTGTTGTGCTGTCGAACATACTCCAGGATGCCCTCGAACCGGGCTCCTGCCCAGCGTCCACTCATCCCGAATGCCTCGCCGGCAATGCCAAGCTTTGCCTCGAACATGTGACCGGTGAACGCGTCGAGCTTGACGTCGTCGGACAGGTAGCGGTTCACCGCGATGTCGGTGGTCGAGTAGCGGTCCCGGTAGAACTGGGCCTTGTCCTGGCTGTGATAGCGGTAGCGCACGGACGCATCCGCGGTGCGGCCGACCTCCTGGATGATCCGCACCTCGGGGGTGTGGGCATTGATGTCCCAGTTGTCGCGATAGAACCGGTAGGCGCCGATGAACGTGGTCTTCGGCCGCGGCCAGTAGTAGCGGACCGACGCGGCGACGGCCTGGCGGAGCCGCCAGTTGGGATGGCGCTCGGGGGCGATCCCGTCGTCCGCGAGCGCGCTGCGATACGGGTTCGCCTGGTACCCCTTCAGACCGGAGACGTCGTAGGTCAGGCCGGCGACCGCATTCTTCGACAGGATCTGGGTCGCGGTGAGGAACAGCGACGTCGCCGCAAGCGAGCACTCGGTGTCGGACATCCCGGACCGGCACTCGATCATCGGGACCGCGAGGCCCTGCGCGCTGCCGGCGCTGATGGTGTCGCGACTGATGCCGATGCCGAGACCGAGGGTGGTGTTCTTCTGCGCGAGATCGATCTCGCCGCGAAGTCCGCCGAAGAACGAGATGTAGTCCGACTCCGTCGAGTACTTGAGTGAGCCGCCGAGCCGAAGGTTCTCCCGCTCGTGCGTGTACGAGGCGCCTCCCTCGTAGCGCTTCTCGGTGAACGGCATCGCATCGGCCGCCCCCGAGGACGCGGACGCCGACGTGATCGCATCGACGAGGAAGTGCGTGGTCAGGATGCCCTTGGAGCCGACGTCAAACGTGCCGTCGAGCATGGGCTGGACCACGCGAGTGGAGCGCTCCTTGTAGTAGACACCGCGGACGGAGACCGAGCCGTCGGCATGCGCGGAGGCCGCGGTCGCGGCGAGCAACGCGACGGTGACTAGTTGCAGCCGCATCCGCCGCCTGGCTGTCCCGTACCACCGTCGGCGCCTTCCCGTGAGCCGGTGGCGTGCTGACCGAAGCGAGCCTCGCCGGCATCGCGGTCGTTGGTCATCGCGCGCTTTGCGAGATTTCCGCGCTCGTGTGCCTTCACCACGACGCACCCGGAAGCAGCAGAGATCGCCAGGATCATGACGAGCGTGGAGAGGTACCGCACAGCGACGCTGACCATAACACGCGTGCTGCGTGACCACATGGAGCGATCCGTTGTACAAGCGGCTCATGTTCACGCGGCCGTTCATGACGTTGCTCCTCGGTACGCTCGTCGCATGCGGCGGTGCCCAGACGACGGACACCACGCCTGCTGGTGGTGGTGGAAGTGGCGATGGTCCCGCCAAGCCCGCCGCGGCCGGAGACGTCTCGTTCGACGTCCCCACGATCGAGATCAAGGGCGTCGTGTTCGAACCGCTCGCGCTCGGCAGGCCGGGAATGCCGCTCGTCGACGCGAAGAAGAAGACCACGCTCGACAAGCAGCGCACCACGTTCGCGAGCACCAAGGATCCCGTTCAGAAGGAGGCGCACGCCGCGATCCTCGCGACGCTCCTCTATCAGAAGGCCAAGGAAGACAAGGCCAACGAGGTCGCGCACTGGACCGAGGCCCGCCAGGCCCTGCGCGATGCCGCGAAGATCTCGGGCGACAAGGTCGACGAGATCACGCTGCGCCTGCTCGGCAGCTACGAACTGTTACTCGAGGATTTCGCTGCCTCCGAGAAGGCGTGGGCGACGCTCGTCAACAAGGACCCCAAGAACAAGGAGACGCCGTACAACAAGGCGTGGTGGGCGTTCTCGCTGCTCAAGCAGTTCAAGAACGCCGAGGCGCTCGCGGTCGTCAAGGACGAGGTCCTCACCGAGAAGCAGCCCGAGCTCGCGTACGCCGCGGCGTGGGCGAAGTGGCGTAACAACGACGACGCTGGCGCATGGAACGCGATCGTCGTCGCGGCCAAGGGCTGGACCGGCGGCGGCAAGGAAGCGCTCGACGACGACGTCTACATGTTCGCCGGTCGCAGCAACGTCTCGGTCGCCGAGACCACGCCGCAGGTGTTCACGCTGTTCGGCGCGAAGCAGAAGGGCCAGCAGTACGCCGTCCTCGTCAAGCTCGGCCTCAAGTCGTACAACTTCGCCGGGCGCTGGGCCGACGGCATCGCCGCGCTCGACAAGGCGATCGACACGAACGCGGGCACCGTGCCCGTCAACGACCTCCCGGTCATTCGCTACAACCAGGCCGAGTTCACGGTTCGCCTCGACACGCCCGACGTCGCCGCGAAGTACGCGCTCGACGCGATCAAGTCGCTCGTTCCGTGCGGTGCGAAGTGCGACGAGAAGGACAAGCAGGATCTCGTCTACGGCGTGTTCGGCATGGGCCTCCTGTTCCATGTCCTCTACGCGACGGCGAACGACGTCCGCTACTACCAGCCGGCGCACGACCTCTATACGGCGACGGTCGGCCTTCTGATGGACGACGCGAAGCGCGCCGAGGCCCAGAAGAACATGGGCATCCTCGAGCAGACCCTGAAGAACACGAAGGTCGGCACCGGCACGCATGACAAGGGCGCGATCGGCTCGCTGCTCAACCGCCACAACCAGGAAGTCCAGGCCTGCTACGAGGCGTCGCTCGCTGCGAACCCGAAGCTTGGCGGGACGCTGACTGTCAACCTCGAGGCGGATGCGACCGGCGGCGTCAAAGGCGTCGCCACGGATCCGAAGTCGGGCCTCGCGGACATGTCGGCCGTCGCGGGCTGCGTGACCGAGAAGGCGAGGAGCTGGAAGCTACCAAAGCGCGGCATGCCGGGCACGACGCGGATCAAGCTCGCGTACACGATGTCGCCGCGGAAGTAGACGTCACCGGACTCGAGCGGGGTCGCTTGTCGACTCGGCGCTGCGCCCGGGGAGCGCCGGCGGCGTGCCGTTCGCAAGGACGGCGACAGCGGCTTAGCGGCGCGCGCGAGACTTCTTCGTCGTCGTGCGGCGGCGGCGGCGGCGCAGGCTCGTACCCGTGACGCGCGCGGTGCGCTCGAGGTCGGCCATCATGCGCTCGGCGAGCGCCACGCGGCCGGGCTGATCGGGATCCGCGTAGAGGCCGGTCGGTAGCGCGCTGGTCGTCACGAACCGGCGAAGCGCGTGGAAGCAGCCGCTCGGATCGTCGAGCTGGTGGAGCGCGACGGCGAGGTTCCAGTGGTGCAGCGGCCAGTCGGGCTCGATCGCGAGTGCGCGCTCGATCGCGTCGACCGCCGCGGCGGGCTCGTTGCGACCGAGGAGGATGGCGGCGGTCGCGGCGGCGACATCGGGGTTCGCGGTATCGCAGCGGGCGAGCAATGCCTGCGCGCGAGACGGCTCGCCGTCGGCGAGGTACTCGAGGGCACGGGCGAGATTCGCCGACGACTGGCCCGCGCGATCACCGAGATGCGCGTCCGCGAGCTCGAGCAGATCGCGGCCGAGGTAGTACGAGGAGGCGAGGGCGCTGGTGCCATCGGGGCGCGGCGTGGTCGCGGTGAGCTTCGCCGCGGTGGCGACCACGTGACGCGCGTGCTCGCGTGCGGTGCTCGCGACGCGATAGCCGTCGGCGCACAGGTTCGCGATCAATGGCGCAGCGTCATTATCGGCATCGCCGTCGTCCTCGTGCAGGCAGTCTTCGATCCGGCCGGTCGCGCCGATCAGGACCGCCCACCGTCGCCAGCGCCGCTCGCCGGTGACCTTCTTGCTGGCGACCACGACGAGCCGCGCCGATGCATCGACGAGCACGGCGACCTGCGTGGGGCGCGATGAACGCCGGCGATCGACGGAACGGAGGTCGGTCGCGGTGCCGCCCGTCAGCGCGGTCTGGATTCGCGCGGCGGGCTGCTTGGCCAGCGTGGTCGCGGTGATCCGCTCGCGCGTCTCGACACCAAGGTCGAGGCGCAGCGCCAGCTCGGTTGCGAGCCGCTGCGCCGCGCTGGGCACGGCTTCGATCATGACCCGGAGCATCTGCACCATGTCGTCTTCATCGAGCTGGCGCACCATGAGATCGGCGGCGCTCGCGACGTCGGCGTCGGATCCGATCTGGCGCGCGAGCGCGATCGCGGAGCGCTGCTGGATCGCATTCGGATCCGAGAACCGCGCGGCACCGCGCTCGCCGAGCTCGGCGAGCAGGCCGAGCGCGCACACCTTGATCTCGTCGCCGCCGCGCTCGCTGGTCGTGATCGCGCGCAGCTCGGTGATCACGCGCGTGCGCAGCGTCTCGTCGGCCGCGAGCTCCGCGAGCGCAGAGCGGCTCGCTTCGCGGCGACGCGAATCAGCGCTGCGCAGCTCGCGACCGAGCAGCGGAATCGCGGTCGCGCCGAGCCGCTGAACCAGCCTCTCGACGTGCAGCGAGCTGCGGTGAGGGCTCGTGGCGAACCAGTCGGACAGCCGTCGGAGGTCAACGAATGCGCTGTCGGCCGCCATCAATGGCCATACGTTATGTATATGGTCACGTAACAGTCAATGGATTTTCGCGAGGTTAGAGGTACTCAGAGATCGCACCTGCACAGGTGTTCCGGTGTCAGCAC
>JAYUYE010000197.1:0-1958 GCA_043752985.1 Myxococcales bacterium | reverse complement strand
AGTACGCGAGTCTCGCGGTGCAGAACGTGATGCGGCTCGATGCGGAGCGCACGGCGCGCGCACAGCTCGATGCCGTGCTCGAGCATGCACCGGTCGGGATCGTGGTCACGGACCCGGTGGGTGCGGTGACGCTGGCGAATCCGGCCGCGTCGGCGCTGATCCCGGGAATCGAGCAAGCGAGGGACTTCGCCGACACGTACCGGCTCGCGCAGTGGACCACTCCGGCCGGCGACCCCGTCAGCGAGGCCGAGTGGTTGACCGAGCGCACGTCGAACACACGCGTGCGGCGTGCCAGCGAGCTCGTGATGCATCCGCTCGACGGCGGCCGGATCCGACAACTCAGCATCTCGCGCGTTCCCCTGATCCACAAAGGCGATGTGATCGGCGACGTCACCACGATCGAGGACGTCTCTGCGGAGCGCGAGATCGCTGCGGAGCGCGCGCGCATCGCGCAGTTCCAGGAGCAGATGGTCGCGATCGTCGGTCACGACCTTCGCAACCCGCTGAGCGCGGTGATCATGGGGGCGGAGGCGGCCGCCATGCATGCCGCGAACATGCCGCCCGTGATCAAGATCCTCGGGCGCATCCGGTCGGCCGGCGATCGGATGACCAGGATCATCGACTCGCTGCTCGACGTCACGCGCGCACGCCTCGGCGAGGGCATTCCCGTCGAGCCGCGCCGGGTGGCGCTGACGCCCGTGATCCGGAGCGTCCTCGACGAGCTGACCGCGGCGCACCCGGGCGCGACCTTCCAGCTGATCGCCGCAGACGAGCTCGAGGGCGTCTGGGATCCCGATCGGCTGGCCCAGGTCGTCGCGAACCTCGCGAGCAACGCGGTCCACTACGGCCGCCCAGCATCGCCGATTGTCGTCGCGGTGTCCGCCGCGCCGCAGCTCGTCACTCTCACGGTCACCAACGCGCTGCGCGACCAGCCGATCGAGCCCACGCGGCTGCGCGCCTTGTTCGAGCCGTATCAGCGCGGGCGCGATGGCAAGCGCCACGCACAGGGCCTCGGTCTCGGTCTGTACATCGTCAGCGAGATCGTCCGTGCCCACCACGGCTCGATCGTCGCGGAGTCCACGCCGGCCGGAACCGTGTTCCGGATCGAGCTGCCGCGCCACGGCCTCGGCGCCTGAGCGCTCGCGTTACTAGCGGTCTTCGGGATCTTCGGTTGCCTTGATCTTCTCGGCGAGGCTCCCCGCGATGATCGCGGCGTCAGCTGTCGTGGCGCCCTCGGTGAGCTCCTCGTAGATGTGCTCTGCCTTCTCGTCGCGCGCACGCGTCGATGCGTCGGGGGTCGCTTCGCCGGGCAGCCCGACCCGGAGCTGGCGCACGAGCATCTGGAGGCCGGCAGCCACCGGGAGCGCGAGCAAGGCGCCGAGGATGCCCATCAGCGTGCCGCCGACCAGGAGAGCGATGAGCACGACCGCGGGTGAGATCCGGAGGACGCGCCCGTACACGCGCGGGACGAGCAACCGGCTCTCGAACTCCTGATAGACGAGCATGATGCTCGCGACCGAGATCATCGCGACCACGCCCGACCCCGATACAGCAGCGATCACCGGCGCACTCGCGATCAGGCCACCGACGAACGGGATGACGTCGGTGAGCCCCGCGAAGATCGCGATCGCGAGCGCGTTCTCGACCCCGAAGATCGTCAGCAGCACGAACGTGAACACCGTGATTGCCGCGGACGTGATCAGCTGCCCGCGCATGTAGCCGCCGACGATGATCTTCATCTCGATCAGGATGCGGGCGAGCTTGATGTGGTGGCGGCGCGCGACGACCGCGTAGATCAGGCTCTTGGAACGTACCGGGTCGGCGAGGATGTAGATGGCGAGGAACATCGTCGTCAGCGAGTAGCCGATCGCGGACAGGACCACTGTCGAGTAGCCGACGACGGACTTTGCCGCGCTCGCCGCCAGGTCATCGAGTGGAATCGACTTGACCGACTTCAC
>JAYUYE010000196.1:0-5139 GCA_043752985.1 Myxococcales bacterium | reverse complement strand
TCTCGTCCGGGCAGCCGTCGTCATCCTCGAAGCCGTTCTTGGTCTCGGGCTGATCGATGCACTTGTCGGCCGCGTCGGGGATGCCGTCACCGTCGTTGTCCGGATCGGGGCAGCCGTCGTCGTCCTGGAAGTTGTCCTTGTCCTCGGGCTCGAGCGCGCACTTGTCAGCGGCGTCGGGGATGCCGTCTCCGTCGTTGTCGAGATCAGGGCAGCCGTTGTCGTCCTCGAAGCTGTCCATGTCCTCGGGGTCGGTCGGGCACTTGTCGGCCGCGCCGGCAATGCCGTCCTTGTCCGGATCGTCATCGGTCTTCGGCGGGTCCGGCGTCACGACCTTGGTGGTCGGGCGGCCGAACTCCTTGTAGATGCCGAGGAGAACCTCGACGTCGAGCGTGTTGCTGCCCTCGCTGCTCGGGACAAGCAGGCCGCGGACGTCGAGGCGAACGCCCCAGTTGTTCGCGGCGCGGTACTTCACGCCGCCGCCGGCGTGAATCGCGATATTCTGCTCCTTCGTGATCACATTCTCGTCGGCCGAGTCGAGGATCTTGAGGACGCCAGCGCCTGCGAGCACGAACGGGAGGACGCGGGCATCCGGCACCTTGCTGCGGAACTGAGCGACGAGGCTGCCGCGAAATGCGCTGGCGGTGACGTCGAACAGCAGGCGGCGTGGCTCGGTCGGGATGACTCCACCCTCGGCCTCGACACCAAACATGCCGAAGTAGACACCCAGGCGGAGCCCGAACAGCGCCGAGTTCTTCAGGCTGTCAGCGTTGTCCATGTCCTCGACGCCGAGGCCGCTGGTCTTGCTGAACGTGTGGAGACCGGCAGTGCCGCCGACCTCGACCTCCGCGCTGGAGAGGGAGGGGGCGCCCACCAGGGAGACGGCGAGGACAAGTGCGGCAAGGCGGTTCATAAGCCAAGGGTTTTCGTTCCAGGCCGTCCCTTGGCGCAAGAGATCTTTGGACATATATCGGGGGTGGCCCCGATTCCAGGCCCTAGCGGGGCGGCAGGCTGCTCATCGTCGTGGTCTTGCGCCGGGGCGGGGTCTCGGGGACCCAACCCTCGATCCGGCCGCGGACCCCGAGGACCTCCTCGGTGACGCTCGCCCAGATCAGGTCGAGGACCCGGTTGCCGTCGCTGGACGAGGTCTGCGGTTCACGCTCGAGCAAGCGGACGCACGTCACGAGATCGCCGATCACCGCGAAGCCGATCCGGTCGGCCGCACGCTCGGTCGCGGCCAGCCAGCCGAGTGCCGCGCTCATCGGGTGGACGCCGCGTTCGCGGAGCCGGGACCCGATCGCCATCGCCTGGTCAAGCTCGACCGGGTGGAGCGAGCTGGTCAGCCAGCGCGCTGCGTGCGTGGAAGAGTCGCTGGTCGGAGCCGATGCGAGCTCGATGATCTGCGCGAGCTCGCCAGCGCGGGGGCAGAGCAGGCGGGCGATTCGATCGGTGCGCAGGTCGGCGAGCTGGCGTGCGAGGAAGAACGCCAGCTCCTTCTCGTCCGCGTCCTGTCCGAGCGCGGGCTTGCCGATCGTGAGGACCGGCGTCAGCACGCCTTCGCGCGCGCGCATCGCGAGCCGGCACAGCGCGGGCTGATCTTTCTCGACGTAGACCGGCGGTCGGTTGACCGCGAACGAGGTGAGGACCTGCCCGAGCACGCGAGCCACCAGCGGCGGCAGCTCGCTCTCCTTCGCAGGAACCGGCGGGGGCGGCCGCATCCGCGCACGCTCGACCCCGAACGTCGGCGCGACGATCGCGAACAGCGTCGACAGACCGAGGTCGACATCGAGCCGCGACAACGAGACGAAGTCCTCGTTGGAGAGGGGATCGCGCGGCTTGTGCTCCTTGGGTTGCGCCGCCGGCATGTCGAGCGTCTTGGTCGGCTCGAACAGCTTGTCGATCCGCTCCTCGACCGTGTTGACGAGCTCGATCGCAATATCGACGGCGCGCGCCTTCTCGGGCTGCTTCGTCCGCAGGTAGAGATCGCGGAGCGCCTTGTACGACTCGACGCGCCGGCGCTCGCCGCGCAGCACGGTCTGGTGAGTCGCGATGGCATTCGCGTCGTGTGCCGGATTCGCGAAGTACAGATCCGCGAGCCGCTGCCGGCGACCGGCGTCATCGGGCGCGAGCGTCAGGCCGACCTCGAACGCGGTGACCGCGTCGTCGGGGCGGTTGAGCTGCAGGCACAGCTCGCCGAGCTGATCCCACAGCCGCAGCCGCTCGCCGTCCCGGCCTTCCTCGGTCCGCACGTGCTCGAGGCGGCGGTAATAGAACCGGATCAAGGCATCGGCATCGGGCGACGAAGCGAGCAGCTGCTCGAGCTCGTCGGCGATCGCGAACCCGAGCGGTTCGTCCTCGAGCGCATCGGACAGCCACGCGACAGCCATCTCGTGATCATCGAGCTCGTCGCGGGCGATCATGCCCGCAAGGTGGCGGTAGCGCGCCCGAACCTTGCGGTCCGACTCGGTGTCGATCAGGCGCTGGATCACGTCGATGCTGTAGCTCCAGTCGCCGTCCTCGGTGACGAGGCCCAAGAACTTGGTCAACAGCAGGTGATCCCCGGGGCGGTGTGCGAGCGCCTCGCGATACATCTCGCGCGCGGTCGAGCGGTCACCGAGCTCGGTGTAGCGGTCGCCGAGATCGGCAAACCGGTTCGCCTTCTCCTCGGGCGGTGCCAGGTTCGCGAGCGCGAGCTGACCCGCGGCGTGCGCGAATGGATCCGCCGAGTCGAGATCCATCCGCATCTTGAGCGCTTCGCGGTGGTCGGGGACGAGCGCGAGCGTGATGCCGATGTGCTTGAGCGAGCTGTCCTTGTCGCTGACCTCGAACGCACAGCGCGCGACCTTGAAGTGGATCTCGACGCGGCGCGCAGGCGGCAGGAGATCCTCGTCCTCGAGCAAGCTCTCGAGCAATGGCCGCGCCTTCGCCCACTGGCCGGCGTCGAACAGCATGTCGGCGAGCTCGCGGCGTGGACCGGTATCGAGCGGATCGAGGTCGACGGCACGCGATAGCGCGGCGCGCGCACCGGTCTTGTCGCCGAGCTCGGACGACAGCTTCGCACGCTGGAGGAGATAGCCGCGGAGCCGCCCCGGATCGTCGGTGGTGCGGCACAGCTCGTCGAGGATCGGCGCGAGCTCGACGAGCGAGCCGGTGTCGAGGCAGAGCTCGACGAGCGCGAGGCCGGCCTCGTGGTTGTCGGGGTTCGCGACGCGCGCCTCGCGGTAGAGCCGCTCCGCCTTGGTCGTGTCGCCGAGCGCGACGCAGTAGCCCGCCGCGTCGGTGAGCCAGCGCGACTTCTCCGTGACCATGCCGGGCCGCGCCGCGCCCTGGAGAAGCAGCACCACGGCCTCGGCGAGCTGGCCCTTGTCGCGATGGAGCTGGACGAAGCCGTCGAGGGCTTCGGGCAAGTCCGCATCGTCGGTGCGCGCGCGCTCGAACAGACGTTGCGCACGATCCCAGTCGTAGAGCCGGGCGAGCTGCGCGGCGCGGCTCAGCACCTTGGCGCGATCCTTCGGCGTCTTCGACAGCGCGGCGAGTCGTTCGAGCGCATCGAGCGCTTCCTCGTCGGGAACTCCGACCTTGACGGCGAGTCGCGAGATCGCGTCGAGGACCTCGGGATCGCTGGGATCGAGCTTGTCGGCATCGCGGAACGAATCGAGTGCGCCAGCGTCGTCGCCGAGATGACGCTCGTAGATCGTCCCCATCTCGCGCAGGCGCTCGGCGCGCTGCTTGTCGTCGGTGAGGTGCAGCGTGTGGCGCGACAGCAGATCGATCAGCACCGGCCACTCACCGACGCTGCGATAGAACAGCTCGAGCGCCTCGTTGGCGTGAGCGTCAGCGGGCTTGATCAGAAGGACGCGCTCGAGGCAGTCCGCCGCGTAGTACGGCCGCTCGACGCGTTGCCACGCCTCGGCCATCGCGGTCAGGCGCGCGGCTGCGCCGTCGTCATTGATGTCGATCAGCGCGTTCATGGTGTCGAGCGGTAGCTCGGCCCAGCGATCCGTCAGCCGGGCGAGCCGGAGCAGCGGATCGACATCGGCGGCGGTCGACGCCTCGGTGAACGCGCTGATCCGGACCACGAGCGCGCGGTCGGCATCACCACGCTCCTCGAGGTTCTCTGACAGGGAGCGCAGGATGTCGGCGCGCTCCGAGCTCTCCTCGGTGGCCTCGACCCGCGCGAGGTGCAGATCGACGACCCGGTACCCTTCGGTGTCGAGCGAGGCGCTCGCTGCCCGGGCAACCCCGCGCTCGAGCGCCGCGCGCACGCGGGCAGCATCGAGCTCGGGAAACTCCTCGAGCACTGCGCGGACGAAGATGTCCACGGAACCGACCGACGCGGCATGCCCCCGCATTGGCCCGATTAGACCACGAGGATCGTCACGCCCGGGCGGCGGCGCCGAGCTTTTCCTCGACGAGAATATCCGCGACCTTCTGGGTCGGTGCGCCGAGCCGCTTGCTGCGCTCGCAGATATCCCAGATCGTGTCGTAGATCTTCAGGGTGCCCTCGCGCGCGAGCTTGGCGTCGTAGCCCTTGACCTCCTGCGCCACGTTGACGAGGCCGCCCGCGTTGATCGCGTAGTCCGGCGCGTACAGGATCCCGCGTGCGTGGAGGTCCTCGCCATGCCGGACTTCGGCGAGCTGGTTGTTCGCGGCGCCGGCGACGATCGGCGCGCGCAGGGATGGGATCGTGTCGTCGTTCAGCCCGGCGCCGAGTGCGCAGGGGGCGAACACGTCGCAGTCGGTCTCGGCGATCTTGTTGATGTCGGTGATCGCTGCACCGAACTCACGGCGCGCTCGCTCGCTCTTGAGCTTGTCGACGTCGGCGACCGTGAGCTTGGCACCCGACGCGTGGAGCTCCTTGCACAGGTGGTAGCCCACGTGCCCGACGCCCTGAACGGCGACGTGGACGCCCTGGAGATCGGCCTTGCCGAGCTTGAACTTCACGCACGCCTCGATGCCGCGCCGCACGCCGAGTGCGGTGAACGGCGACGGATCGCCCGAGCCGCCGTGCGACGGATCGATCCCGGTGACCCATTTGGTCTGCGCACGGATGATCTCCATGTCCTCGAGCCCGGTCCCGCTGTCCTCGGCGGTGATGTAGTGGCCGCGCAGGTCATTGATGAACGCACCGAACGCGCGAAA
>JAYUYE010000195.1:0-1963 GCA_043752985.1 Myxococcales bacterium | reverse complement strand
CGCCGCGAAGTACGCCTGCGCGCTACGCACGAAGCTCACCGCGCTGCGCATGCGCGTCGGCCCGGTCCAGCCCGGCCCGCGCGACAACGAGCTCAGCGGCCTGCCGTCGGTGTGGTTCGAGTACGAGGACGGCAAGCGGTTCCTCCGCCAGGCGGTCGCGCTCGGTCCCGATCGCGCGGTCAGCCTCGTGCTCGCGACGCCGACGAACGACGCGCGCGCGGCTCACGTTCGACCGTTCGAGCAGGCACTGCGGACGCTGCGCACATTGACCGCCGATGAGACTGCGCCCGCCGGCCAGGTCGACGCCGGCATCGTCCCGCTCGACGGTGGCCCCGGCGATGCGTCGACCGCGCCTGCGGACGCACCGTCGGATGCAGCGCCCGGTGCAGCACCCGCTTTCGAATCGGCGCCCGCGCCGAAGGTCAATCCGGTCGGGCCTTGCCCGTCCTGACGCTCAGCGCCAGCTGCGCGTGAGCTGATCGAACGGGCGGCGAAGCATGCGACCGAGCGACGGCAGATCGCGCGGCATGCCCATCACCGCCGACACCGCAGTCGATGTTTGCGCGCCCGCCGACTTCACGGTCGGTCCGGTCGAGCCCGCCATTTCCGTTGCGATATCGAGCGCCGAGGTGCTCGAGGACGCAGCAGCGAGGTCCGCGGGTTGCGGTTGAGGCGTTGGCGCCGTCGCGAGGACCTCGCTCGCGATCGTGTGCGCGGCATCGCCAATCAGCGACGCGACGATGGCGGCGTAGTCGCCCGCGGCTTCTCGATCGGCCTCGCGCATCGCATACAGCTCCATCGGCCCGATATCGACGCAGCCAAACGTGCGGTCGCGGTCCGAGCAATACACGCGGACATGCATGTGATCGTTGTGGGGAGCACTGTCGCCCGGCTGCTTGAGCGCGAGGCGCACGCGCGCGATCAGCTGCTCGGGCTCGTTGTTCATCGCGGCGTGCTCGAGCACCTTCTGCGCGATCGGCTCGTACAT
Organism: Myxococcales bacterium; assembly: GCA_043752985.1. Taxonomy (GTDB): domain Bacteria; phylum Myxococcota_A; class Polyangia; order Haliangiales; family Haliangiaceae; genus JABFXX01. Next base: position 975 of record JAYUYE010000195.1, on the reverse strand, counting down.
GAACACCCACTGCACCGTGGCCTCGTGCGCGGTCACGAGCTCCTTCACGAGCAGCCAGGTGCGTCCGATATCGACGGTGATGCCGCTGCCGTCACGGGCCTTGCCCTGCGGATCAAAGATGCGCATCGCATCCGCTTCCATGGGCGCCCCCTCGGGGTCACGCATGAAGTACACGAGGTCGACGTCGCGGCCACTCTGATGCGAGCGATGCCACTTGTGCGACGCGCCGCCGTTGGGGCCCGAGAGATCGGCGACGACGATGCGCGGCCCCTTGTGCGCGGCGATGCGGCGGCCGACGCCGGTGATCATGTCGAGCAGCTCGTCGGTGCCGAACCGGTTGCCGCGTAGCTTCCATTGCTCGCGGGTCATGAAACCTTCGCCGCGATCAGGCAGACGATGTCCGTCGCGCAGGTAGCCGCTACTCGGCCGGCCTACGGAAACGCTGGTGCCATCCGTGATCACGCCGAGCTGGGCGCAACCCGCGGTCGCAGTCCCGAGCAGCGCAGCGAAGATCGTCAAGCGACGCACGAGCTACCAGTATGCACGGTCGTGCGCGAAGCGCGAGTCGTTGGTTAGCACCCATGCATGGCAGGGATGTAGCCGAAACGACGACGGGCCGAGCAACCCTGCCCGGCCCGTCTTCGGTCGCACTCGAAAGGGCTACTTCTTGTCTTCGAACTCGGCGTCGATCACGTCGTCCTTGGGGGCGCCGCCGCCGGAGTCAGATGACCCACCGCCGCCGGAGTCAGATCCTCCACCGGGCGCCTGACCGTCGCTGCCGGCCTGCTTGTACATGGCCTCGGCGAGCTTGTGCGCCGCCGCCTGGAGCTTCTCGAACGCACCACGCAGCTCGTCCGGGCTGCCGCCCTCGCGGTTCTTCTCGAGCACGCCCTCGGCCTCCTTGAGCGCCTCCTCGATCATCAGCTTGTCCTCGGGCGAGACCTTGGCCTCGTTCTCCTTGACCAGCTTCTGCGT
>JAYUYE010000194.1:0-11953 GCA_043752985.1 Myxococcales bacterium | reverse complement strand
ACGCTCGACGATGACGTGCAGGAGGAACTCCGCAAGCTTGCCGAGCGCTCCGGCCGTCCGCTCGGGATGCTGGCAAACGCTGCCTTACGTGACTACGTCCGCTGCGAGAACAACGTCGGCACTTCGATCGAACGAGGCCTATCGGACCTCGAAGCCGGTCGCACTCGAACGACCGAAGAAGTTCTCGCGTTCATTCAAGAGCAGCGGCGCCTCCTTAGTCGCGGATGAACGCCGTCTTGTTGGAACACGCGACACCGAGCCGCGTTCCGACAGCGGAGTTGTGCGTTGCGACGGCCCCTGGACGAGGCTACCTTTGCCTCATGGCGACCCCGAAACATCGCGACGATATTCTGGAGCAGCTCCGCGCGATGCCGCTCGAGGATCGCGACTACATCGAGGCTGCCCTGATGCGTGAGGCATACGAGCAGGGCCGGCGAACTGAGTCTCCTGACGAGCTCGCCGAGATCGTGCAACGGGCCACGGACGCGTTGGCAAATCCCGAGCGCGGCTTCTCTCGTGAGGAGTCGGTCGCTCGTGCAAACGCTGTTGTCGAAGCGATCCGCTCGCGCAGACCGTGAAGAACTTCCGCCTCGAGCCGACCGCCCAGAGAGAGTTCGAAGAAGGGGCAGCCTGGTACGAGAGCCAGGAGCCGGGCTTGGGGTTCGAGTTCAACGCCGAGGTCGATCGTGTGCTGGCGCGGATCGCGAATCAGGAAACTTTCGTCACACACAACACGACGGTGCCGGAGGCGTAGTTCGACGAGAGTTCGTCGATCGATTCCCGTATGTCGTCGTGTTTGTTGAAACGCAAGACCTCCGAAAAGTGATCATGATACGAAGAGGCAGTTCGAACCCGGCGCGGTGGCGCTCGCGCGTCTAGAAGCACGAAGCAATTGTACGATCACTACGTTCGGCGAACGTTCGCGCCGAGGCTGCGCGCCGGGCTTGGCCTGGTCTCGAAGCCGCAGGGTGGGCGCGTCGTTCAGATGAAGCGCGGCTGGGAGACAGCTGTATGAAGACTCGCAACCTCGACGAGGGCGCGTTTAAGTCGACGATGACGCCGAAGATGCGAGACGTCACCGAGTCCGCGAGCGGAGCGGACGTGGACATGTTTGCGTACGTCGAAGCGGTTCCAGCGGCCGAACTTCGGGGCCACGAAATCTACGACCAGTTCGTCGAGTACGTGTCCGAACGGAAGACGACCGCTTCGATCACGTCTCGGTGATGACCAAGACAAAGAACGTCTACCTCGTCGTTGTCGTCGACCTCATCGCCAACGCCGTCCACGGTCACCACCTTCTCGATCTGAACGAGCAATACGGCCTGACGACGCAGGTCACGATGACTGACACCGAGAAGCCCTCGACGATCGAATGCGACACTCATGGAACCCGCACACCTTGCTGCATCTGCTGCCATCTGAATCGGGCGACAGACATGACCCTTGGATTCGTCGAGAACAGCTCGGACTCGGAGGACCTACAGGCGTGGTGCGACGAGTGCGAGCAGAGGTTCGTCCGCGAGCAGGAGATGACGCCGGCGTTTCGAGCCTTCACCGATATGTGCATCGTTTGCGACGCTTGCTATGTGCAGGGTCCCAGCGTCCGCTCTGTTGCTTCGCCGGCCGCCTCCTTGGGTGCCTTGTCCATGCATGCGACGAAGTCTCGGCACGTGGACGCCGTACCGCAGCGAGCCTCTCGACGCGTCAAGCCTGCACCGAGAGAATCCGTTTGCGTGGGCTTGTCCAAGATCGCGTTCTTGAACGAGCTGAGGCGCCATTCCAGGTTCGCTTCGCGCTCTTTGGGATAACCGCACGTTAGAGCGCCGTGATCCACGCGCGGATGGTCGCGAGTCCCATCGGGTCGGCGATCTCGCCACCGAGCCACGGCATCCGCTTGTTCGGATCGGTCGACAGCATCCGCGTGATGATGATCGAGTGAGCCGGGTCGCCGGGTACCGCGACGACCGTCGCGCCACCGAATGCCGTCTTGCCCACGACGTTCACGGTGGTGCGGTACGTCTTGGTGTCGGCGACCGAGGCGATGAAACCGGTCTCGAGCCGGAAGCTCGGGCGGTTGACGAGCGGCGACTGGGAGTTGTGGCAATGGCCGCAATTCGCGTGGAAGTAGCCGAGCGCCGCGACCTGCTGTGCGGTGCCCGGCACCTCGCGATGCGGTACCGCGGTGGTCAACCAACCCGCGGCCTGCGCATCCGCGAGATCCACGACGTTTGCCGGCGCGTCGTAGTCGAGCTGGAAGGTTCCGAACCCGAGCACGCGGCTCTTGATGTTGCCGTGACACTTGATGCAAACGTTCGCCGCGGGGATGTCGTGACCTGTGCCGTTGACGTTCGTCGCGCCGGCCGTGATGGGAACGGCCTCGGTCTGCGCTGCATTCCACTGGTAGGGAACGAGTAGCCAGTCGGCATCCCCAGGTCCCGTCTTCTCCATGTAGCGGGTCTCGACGCGGACGCCGTCGCGGACGAAGTCCTTCCACAGCTTCGTGCCGACCGGGAACTGCCAGTAGTCCGGGGCGGTGGTGTCGATCGTCGTGCCGGCGGGCAGGTAGATCCAGCGCCGCTTGACCGCGCCATCACTCCACAACTGCCAGCGCGGCATGAACTCGTGAACCTCCGGCGCGTAGGTCGTGCACGCCGTGTCGAGGCACAGCCCGGTTGCCGCGAGGCCCGTGGGCGGATCGATCATCGGGCTGTCGGGACCGGTCTCGGCCGGCGCGTCGGGCGGTGGTGACCGGTCGGGGTCGAAGTCGAGGCCCTGGCACCGCTCCCCGCACACCACGCTGGGGTCCTCCGGCGTCGCGCACGAGGCAACGACAACGGAAAGCAGCAGCGCGAGGCGAGTCACAAAAGACCCTGGAGCAGGGTCCGTGCCGACGCTGGATCGCGCCAGGTGCCGCGCCGGGTGGCAGCTACCCGAGCGCTACCCATGGCGGGGGCGCGCACGGGCGCACGGCGGGGCGCTAATGCGCGTCGCGGGGATCGGTCGGCGGCATCGTCTCGACGATGCGCCAGTCGACGACGCTCGACGGCTCGCGGAGAAATTCCTCCGGCTGCGGATGCGCGAGGGCGTGGCGCAAGACCTCGTCCATCTGCTTCACCGGGATGACGGCAAGCTCCGCGAGCACCGATTCCGGGATGTCCTTGAGGTCCTTCATGTTCTCTTCGGGGATCAAGACGGTCTCGATGCCGGCGCGATGCGCCGCGAGGATCTTCTCCTTGAGCCCGCCGATCGGCAGCACGCGGCCACGCAGCGTGACCTCGCCGGTCATCGCGACGGTCTGCCGCACCGGGATCCGCAAGAGCGCGCTCGCCATCGCGGTCGCCATGACGATTCCCGCGCTCGGGCCGTCCTTCGGAATTGCGCCCTCGGGGAAGTGCACGTGCACGTCGATCTTGTTCTGGAAGTCATTCGACAACCCGAACGTTCCGGCGCGCGAGCGCAGGTAGCTCATCGCCGCCTGGGCGCTCTCCTGCATCACATCGCCGAGCTTGCCGGTCAGCGTCAGCTTGCCCTTGCCCGGAACGATCGTGACCTCGGCGGGCAACAGGTCGCCACCGAACATCGTGACGGCGAGACCGTTTGCGAGCCCGATCTCGTCCTCTTTCTCGCGGCGCGCCTCGCGGTACTTCTCGACGCCGAGCCAGAGCGGTAGCCGATCCGGCGTGACGTGGAAGACCGTGGTGGTGCGGTTCGTGGCGAGGAACTCCTTCGCGATCTTGCGGCACACGGTCGCGAGCTCGCGCTCGAGGTTTCGCACGCCGGCTTCCTTCGTGTAGCGATGGATGATCATCGTGATCGCCTCGTCGGTCCACGTGATCGCGAGCTCGCTGAGCCCGTTCGCTTCGGCCTGCTTCGGGATGAGGTACTGCTTCGCGATCGCGAGCTTCTCCCACTCGGTGTAGCCGGGCAGCTCGATGATCTCGAGGCGATCCTGCAGCGGCAGCGGAATCGCGTGCTGCTGGTTCGCGGTGGTCACGAACATCGTGTCGGACAGGTCGTAGTCGAGATCGAGGTAGTGATCGTTGAACGTGTTGTTCTGTTCGGGATCGAGCACTTCGAGGAGTGCGCTCGCCGGGTCGCCCCGAAAATCCATCGACATCTTGTCGATCTCGTCGAGCAGGAACACCGGGTTCTGCGAGCCGGCCTTCTTCAGCGACTGGATGATCTTGCCGGGCAGCGCGCCGATGTACGTGCGCCGGTGGCCGCGGATCTCCGCCTCGTCGCGCACGCCGCCCAGCGACTGGCGCACGAACTTGCGGCCGGTCGCATGCGCGATCGAGCGCGCGAGCGAAGTCTTGCCGACGCCCGGCGGCCCAACCAGACACAGGATCGGTCCGCGCTGGCGCGGAACCAGTGCCGTGACGGCGAGGTACTCGAGGATGCGTTCCTTGACCTTCTTGAGCCCGTAGTGCTCGCGATCGAGGATCGCCTCGGCTTCGTTGATGTCGTGACGGTCCTCGGTCTTGTCCTCCCACGGCAGGGCGACGACCCAGTCGAGGTAGTTACGCACGACCGTCGCCTCGGCAGACATCGGCGACATCTGCTTGAGCTTCTTGAGCTCCTTGAGGCAGCGCTCCTTCGCCTCCTTGCTCATCTTCTTCGCTTTGATCTTCTGCTCGAGCTCGGTCAGCTCGTTCTTGAACTCGTCGCGCTCCCCACCGAGCTCCTTCTGGATCGCCTGCATCTGCTCGTTGAGGTAGAACTCCTTCTGCTGCTTCTCCATCTGCTTCTTGACGCGAGAGCGCAGCTTCTTCTCGACCTGGCGGATCTCGATCTCGCCCTGCATGAGCTCACCGAGCCGCTCGAGGCGACGCGCCGGTGAGAAGGTTTCGAGCAGCTCCTGCTTGTCCTTCAGCTTGAGCGCGACGTGCGCGACGATCGTGTCGGCGAGGCGACCGGCCTCTTCGATCGTGCGGACGCTGACGAGCATCTCCGGCGGGATCCGCGTGTTGAGCTTGACGTAGTCCTCGAACACGTCCTGGACCGAGCGCATCAGCGCCGCGATCTCCGAGACGTCTTCCTCGGGCTCCTCGACATCTTCGACGTCGCAGACGAAGAACGGATCGATCTGCGAGAACCCCCGGATCCGTGCGCGCGCGCGGCCTTCGACGAGGACCTTCACCGGTCCCTTCGGAAACCTCAGCAGCTGGATAATGTGACCGACCGTGCCGATCGCGAAGATGTCCTCCGCGTTCGGATCGTCGGTCTTCGCACGACGCTGCGCGGCCAGGAGTAGCTGCTTGTCACCCGCCATCGCTTCTTCGAGTGCGGACAGCGACTTGTCGCGCCCGACGAACAGCGGCACGACCATGTGCGGGAACACGATGATGTCGCGAAGAGGGAGGAGCGGGAGGCCGCGAGCATCGGCTTTCATAGGACTCAGAGTTTAGGGGGCACTGATACGTGGGCAAGAAAACGCGCCAGATCATGGCAATCTCTCCACGCCTGGGGTGGCAAACTTGCCTCGATGGAGCGTTTTGCCGTCGACAATTCGCTGAACGATCGCCCCACGATCGGGATCCGGGCGTAAGGCACCATGCATCGCGAAGCGGTGGCATCTCCACTGCTCGAGCAAGCTGCGCACGCATGCAGCCACGGGACTACACGACGCTCGTCGAGGCGTACCTCGTCATCGATCAACCTCGCCAGCGCCTGAGCCACTGGACGAATGCGCTTGGTCTCCTCGACGCGCACGCCGCGCCTCCGCTCGCCGACGTCGCCGCCTACTACGATCCCGCGTTCGATCAAGCACTGATCGCGGTGCGCTACGAAGCGGCATCGGTTGGCGACGCCCGGCTCGCGTTCGTGGTCGAGCTCGCGCTGCTCCACGAGATCGGAATGATCCAGCCCGCCGAGCTCAGCGAGGGCGATCGCAAGCGGTTCCTCGCCGAGAGGCTCACCCGCTGCACGCTGCAGGTGGCGGATCAGCGCACCGTGTTCAACGCCCTCACCGAGCTCGTGAAGCGCCTCCGCGAGCAGCGGTCGCAGAAGCCACCACCGGTTCCGGCCGCGCGTGGATTGCCGCGCGGTGACACCTCGGATCCGGTGATGCTGGTCAAGGCGAAGGGCACGCGCGACGACCTCCCACCGACCGCGGTTCCACGCGGCACGCGTGACGATCTCGCCTCGCACACCGGGCCCGAACTGCGCCCCGAGTTTCCGCGCGCCGAGACCCCGCGACCCGGGCGGGCCATCTCCCCGCACGTGATCGCGCGCAACAGCCCGCATCGCGCAGCGACCGTCGAGATGCAGCCGATCGAGGCGTATCGCAAGGCGCACGAGTCGATGCGGCCACCGCCACCGCCGGGTGGACGCGCACGCTCGCCGAGCCAGGTCGCGACCGAGCCATTCACGTCGGCAGCCACCGCACCGACGCCGCCCGGGATCATCTACGCGCGCTATCTCCGCAGCGGGCGCTGGGTCCCGATCCGGATCGGCGCGCTGTCGCTCAAGGGCGCCGCGTTGATGTCGGGCGCGTTGCCGCGGACCAACGATCACGTCGACATCGCGCTGTCGTTCGGTACTCATCGCGCGCTCGTGCGCGGCAATGTCGGCAAGGTGTCGTCGGTCCAGGAAGCCGCGTTCAGCGGCACCGCGACGTTCAGCGTCGGCTTCGAGCTCGACGCCGCGGCGCGCCGCCAGCTGACGGCACTACTGACTGCTGCGCGCGCTGCGAACATCACGATCAAGCCCCCGCCGCCACGCGCCGCGCGCCGGTATCCTGTCGAGTGGCCCGTCGGCATCGGCACGTCGCGCGGTGTGGTCCGCGGGAACGCGCTCGACGTCTCGCGCGACGGGCTGTTCGTGCGGCCGTCGCACGCGCTGACGTTGCACAGCACGGTGAACTTCTCGAGCGTGCTCGACGATGGCGAGGCGCCGATCGCGGGTCGCGCGAAGGTCATTCGCCACATCACCGAGGTCGAGGCGCGCGCGTGTGGGCTCGCTGCCGGGTACGGGCTGCAGATCGTCGACATGAGCGAGGCGGATCGCGAGCGCTGGTATGCGTTTCTCGCGCGGATCGAGCGGCGTGCGGAACGTCGCGTGCTGATCGGGGCCTCGCCGGCGCGGCTCGCCGAGTTGCAAAGCATCCTCGCGGCACTCGGCTACGCCGTGACCGGTGGCACGGATCCGGGTGCGCTCGTCCAGCTCGCAAGCGCGGAGGCCCGCCCGGTCGATGCCGCGCTGATCGATGCCGGCTGGCTCGCGCCACAGACCTCCTCCGAGTGGATCCAGTCGCTGTTCGCCGCCCGCAACGTCCCCTGCATCACGCTGCACGGCGATGCGAAGCGCGCTCTGCTCGCGATCGACAAGCTGCTGTTGCCTACATCGTGACGTGATCGGTGCCGTGCCGGCCCGCCTGACCATGCACGCGCGTTCACAACTGGGCTGACTCACCACGTTCCTTGGCTGGTCGGACCGCGTAACGTCGTGCTTTCTGGTGCCAGCACAAGCTCGCGCGCTGGCCCGAGACTTGCGATGATTGCAGGTCACGGGGCAATTCCCCCGGGAGACTAGATTTCTTATGAAGCTCACCAAGTCATTCCTCGTCCTCGCCGTTCTGGTGTTCGCGCCTGCTGTCGCCTCGGCGCAGCGGTATTACGGCGGTCGTGGTGGTGGTGGTGGCGGCGGTTACTACCAGAACCCGGCCAACACCCAGCACCCCGGTGGCTTTCACAACCGCTCGGGCCGGCTGATCTTTGGCGCCAACCTCGGGCTCGGCGCGATGTCGGATCGCGGTGGCGACATCGAGTGCAACAACTGCGACTACGGCACGGTCGCGTTCCAGATCGCCGGTCACGTCGGCGGCTTCCTGACCCCGCGATTCGCGCTCATGGCCGAGCTCCAGGGCAACGCGCAGACGCTGTCGTCCGACCGGTTCAGCGGCGACACCACCACCTTGGTGCAGAGCGCTCTGATGCTCGCTGGCCAGTACTGGCTGACCCCGCAGCTGTGGATCAAGGGCGGCATCGGCTTTGCGAATCTCCGCGTCGATCGCTCGTACTACGGTGACGGCATCGTCGACGAGCAGTCGGTTCCCGAGAACGGTGGCGCGGTCTTCGGCGCCGTGGGCTACGAGATTCTGTCGGCGCAGCGGTTCTCGATCGACCTCCAGGGACGCCTGCTGAATGGGTCGTACAAGGGCATCGATAACAACGTCACCGCGGCGAGCATCGGCATTGGCATCAACTGGTTCTGAGCGCGCAGCGTGCCAGTGATGGCATGATGCAGACGCGTTGTTGACTCGGCTCGCCCGCTACGAAGTCGGTCGCCTGCTCGCGCAGGGTGGAATGGGCGAGGTGTACCTCGGCCGTTTGACCGCGGCGCACGGGTTCGAGCGTCCGGTCGTGATCAAGACGATCCGCACCGAGCTGGTCGCGGACGAGCGCGCGGCGCTGATGTTCGTCGACGAGGCGCGGATCGCCGCGAGCCTCCATCACCGCAACATCCTGCAGATCATCGACTTTGATCGGTTCGAGGGCGGCGCGTTCATTGTCACCGAGCTCGTCGACGGCTGCGATCTGCGACAGCTCTTGCGCCACCTGCGCTCGCCGCTGCCGTACGACGTCGCGCTCGCGATCATGACCGAGCTCGCAACGGGCCTCGATGCGGCGCATGCCGCGACCGGCGCCGACGGTACGCCTCTTCACCTCGTGCATCGCGACGTGACGCCGAGCAATGTCCTGCTCGGGACATTCGGCGAGGTCAAGCTCTCTGACTTCGGCATCGCGCGGACGCGGCAGCGCAGCTACCACACCGTGTCGGGCACGATCAAAGGCAAGGCCGCGTACATGGCGCCCGAGCAGATTCTCGGCGAGTCGCTCGATCCACGCGCCGACGTGTTCAGCCTCGGTGTCGTGCTGTTCGAGGTGACCACGCGAACGCGTCTGTACTCCGCGACCGGCGATGCGAGCGCGATGAAGCGGATCCTCAGCGGGGAGGTTCCGGATCCAGCGGAGCGCCGGCCCGGTTATCCGCCCGAGCTCGCGGCGGTCGTGAGGCGGGCGCTGTCGCGCGAACGTGACGATCGGTATTCGACGGCGGGCGCTGTCGTCGAAGCACTCGATGCGGTCGCGGTCGCGCGCGGCTGGACGCTATCGCCACCTGCGATCGGCGAGCTGGTGCGGTCGGTGCTGCCGCGCTTGCACGTCGAGACCCCGGCGGGAACGGGCGCCGCATGAAGGCGCGCGCGGCCACCGGGCACGAGCTCGTCGGGCCGTACGAGATCGTGCGCGCCATCGGTGCCGGCGGGTCGGCGCGCGTCGATCTCGCGCGGCTGCATCGCGCGTACGGATTTCAGCGCCACGTCGTGATCAAGCGCCCACTCGAGCACCTGCGTGCGGATGCGCGGGTCGCTGCATCGCTGCGCCGTGAAGCTGGCCTCGGAGCCCGGCTGCGTCATCCGAACCTCGTCACGATCCTCGATGCCGGCGAGCACGACGGGTACGACTACCTTGTCCTCGAGTACATCCACGGCGGCTCGTTGCGATCGCTGATCGAGGCCGAGGAACCGACGCGGATCCGCGACTTGCCGCTCGGCGTCGCACTCGCGATCGTTGCAGATGTCGCGCGCGGGCTGCATCAAGCGCACGAGCTCACCGACGAGCGCGGCGGACCGCTCGGTCTCGTCCATCGCGACGTCTCACCCGGCAACGTGCTGATCGGCGCCGACGGCACGGTCAAGCTCGCGGACTTCGGGATCGCGAAGGAGACCCGCGTGCAGACGCTCTCGGGCTCGCTGCAGGGCACCGTCACGTACATGGCACCGGAGCAGTGCCGCGGCCACGCATTCGATCGCCGCGCCGACGTGTTCTCGCTCGGTGTGATCCTCTACGAGCTCGTCACCGGCACCCGGCTGTTCTACGCCGATAACGATGTGGCCTCGCTGCATCGCGTGCTGTCGGGGCAGATCGTCCGGCCGCGCAAGGTGCGTGCGACCGTGCCGCACGCGATCGAGGAGCTCGTGATGAGTGCCATCGCGCATGATCCAGAACGCCGGCTGGCAACCGCGGGGGCACTCGTCGATGCGATCGATCAGCACGCGGCGGCACACGGCGAGCTGATCGCGCCGCGGGTGATCGCGCGCTGGGTCCACGAGCTGCTCGGTTCACGCGAGGCACCGTGGGTCGGTGACGAGACCGCGGTCGACGCGATACCGGCCCCGCCTGCACCGGATCCGGTGATCGCGTCGTCGCTGGTCGAGCTGATCGAGGCGACGCCCGACGACGAACCGCATGCGACGGCGTTTGGCCCGACCGACGAGGTCGATGTCGACACGCAACCGCGGCGAGCGCGGGTCGCGCCGCGTCGACGCGGATGGCTCGCGGCGGTGCTCGCGGTGGGGGCGATCTCCGGCAGTACTGCGGCATGGTTCGCGATGCGCGGCGGCGAGGAACCCGGGACCAAAGCGGCTCCGGTCGCGACACCGTCGCCGGTCGAGCTACCGTCGCGAGCCGTCGCGCGTCGGAGCACCGAGCCCGTGGCCACCCCGCAGGTCGAACCCGTCGTCGAGCCCGTCACGCCGGCCGCCGACACCCCGATCGAGGTCGAGCCGGTGAACAAGCCGAAGCGCCCGCCGAAGCTGACTGTCCGCGCGGCAGGGCCGGGCAGTGGCAGTGGCAGTGGCAGTGGCAGCGCGGCTTCGGTGGTGAAGCCGCCACGCACGCAGGTCGAGTGGACTCCGGACATCTTGCTGCCAACCGACAAAGCGCGCGCGGGATCGGGTACGAACAAGCGGTGAAGCGTGTCGTGGTCTGTCTCGTCGTGCTCGCGCTCGCCGCGCTTGCGGATGCAGACGAGCTCACGGCCGACATGCACCTCGCGCGCGCCCGCGACGCTCACGTGCGCGGGGACTTCACCACGGCGCGCGCCGAGCTCCTCGCCGCGTACACGCTCGAAGCGCGCCCGGAGCTGTTGTTCGCGCTCGGCCAGGCCGAGCTCAACCTCGGCAACTACGACGCGGCGATCGACTACTACGAGCAGTTCATCGCGACGAATCCCGGCGACGACCAGGTCGCGCTCGCCCAGCAGGCGATCGGTGCTGGCCGCATGCGCCGCGCACAACCGCTTCCTCCTCCTCTCGTCTCCACGGCGCCAGTGCCCGAGCGGTCCGTGGTGATGCACCACCGGCGCTGGAAGGTCGAGGACACCGGCCTCGTCGCGCTCGGAGGGGTCGCGGTCGCGCTCGGCGGCAGCCTCGTGGTGTATTCGCGCCAGCTCGCGAACGACCACGGTGGAACACTGTCGGACTACGACGGGCGGCTCGCGAATGCCCGGACGACGCGATGGACCGGCGTTGGAATCGCGAGTAGCGGCGCCCTCTTCGTCACCGCCTCGCTGATCCGGTGGCGGCTGCGACCCGATGGTCCGGCGCTGACAGCGACGCTGTCACCGTCGAGCGGTGGCCTCGCCATGGTCGGTGCGTGGTGAGAATCCTCGCGCTCGCCTGCGTGCTCGTGGCGACCGGCTGCTTCGAAGATCGCTATCGTTGCAGCACGGACGCCGACTGCGATGTCGGTGAGAGTGGTCGATGCGAGCTCGATGGCTACTGCACGCGGTACGACGCGGGGTGTCCCACGAATCGCCGCTACACGGCGCACTCCGAGGGGCGCTCCGAGCTGTGCTTCGATGATCGGGTCGAGCCGGCGAATGCCTGCGTCGGTGGTCAGTCCCCGGCGCCGGCGACCGGCTGCTTCGCAGACGTCTGCGCCGTGCTGCCCGCGTGCTGCGACCTCGGGTGGACCGACGCGTGCGTCCCGATCGCGCAGCAGGTCTGCCACGATCTGGTCTGTGACACGCGGATCGCGATCACCGCGACCCGCAACATGAACACCGAGCTCGTCGATGCCAGGTGGGATGGCGCGACATGGCGGTTCGAGCGGCGGATCGATCTGCGCGCACCCTTCGCGTGGCTCGCGCCGTCACCGGGTGGTGTCGA
>JAYUYE010000193.1:0-5153 GCA_043752985.1 Myxococcales bacterium | reverse complement strand
CCGCGCGTGGTCTCGCCTGTCGCGTCACCGATCTCGGTGAGCACGCCCGGCTCCGCGGCACGCTGGTCGGCGAGCGTGACGCTGATGCCGAGCCGGGTATGCGCAACGGCGGAGGTCGCGCCGACGCGAACGCCCGAAGCGGCGAGCTTGTCGAGCTCGCGCTCCATCTCGGCCAGGTTATCCGCGGCATCGCCGACACGACCACCCGTCTTCACCTTGTCGAGGTACGCGCGATAGAGCTCGATCGCACGCTTGACGTGCTCGGGTTTCGGTTCGATCCGGTACAGGCGGCGATAGGCCTGCGCCGCCGAGAACGCGATCTCCGCCATTGGTTCCGACTTGAATGCCTCGTCGAAATTCGCGGCCGCGGCGATGAAGTTCTGCGCGGCGTACGCCTTCGCGCCGGCGCGGAAGTACTTCTCTGCTTCCTTGCGTCCCGCGGTCGCAGTCGAGGCGATGCAAGCGACGACGAGAACGAGCGCGAACCGATTCACGAGCCACCGCGCGCGCAGGCGCCGAGATTACGTGACGAGCACTGCGGAAACACGACCAGCGACTGCGCCCCGCTGTCGCCCTCGATCGCGATGACGTCGTCGAGGCCGTCGCCGGTGACGTCTCCGATCCGCAACGCGCCGAGCCGCTGCGTGCGAGCGAGCACCGTGACCTCGAGGCCAGCCACTCCGCGGTGGATGCGATACAGCGCAGAGCCGCCGGCGCGACAGATCGCGATTAGATCCTGTCCGCCGGTGGCCGTCGACATCGAGTCGCGGAACGCGATCCGCGCGGGCGCCGCGTCGATGCAGGTGGTCACGACCGCGTCGGTGCCTTGCGTGGCGGCGATGATGTCAGGCACGAGATCGTTGCAGGTCGTCGGGATCCCGTTGACGACTGTACAAACCAGGATCGCACTCTCGGTGTCACCTGCCCCGCGCGGTGCCGCGGCGATCACGAGCTCGAGCGTGCCGTCGCCGTCGAGGTCCGCGCGATTCATCGAGCGCACGTTGGTTCGCGCGGAGAGCAGCGCCGTGATCGCGCCGATCGGCGCCGCCGCCACCGTCGCGCCGGTTCCTGGATCGAACGACACCGCGTTGCCGGGCGTCGAGCGATCGACCGCGATTGCGACATCCCGGGTCGGCGACACCGGCCACGCCAGGTACAGCGCATCGCGGACGCACAGCTTCGGGCCCACGCCGACCGTGCAGTCTGCGAATCCGGTGGTGGGAATTCCCGGCGTGGCCGTGCCATCGGGACCTTCCTGCGTCGCCGGGACCCGCCAGAGCTGCGGCATGGCCGTGCCCACCTTGTCGACGGCGAACACCATCGGATCGAGTGCGAGATCCTCCGAAACGAAGCGCCCGACGACGGCCGCGCGCAGGTCCGTGACGTCGCGCGGCACGGTCCCGGACACGATTTTGTCCCCGCGCGGGTCGTAGTACGGCGTCATCGATCGCTGCACGCCGCCGCTCAGGATCGTCAGCCTCGGGAAGCTGTTGCCGGCGGCCGGTGGCTGCAGCACGAGTAGATCATCGGTGATGCCGGCGGCATCATCGGAGTTTGGAAACCCGACCGTCGTCATTTCGAGCACCGTCGCGAACGCACTGACCGGGACCGGTGGAAGCAAGAGGTCAGCGGTTCCGTAGGACACGGTCAGCCGCTGGTAGTCGGCGATCTGCTCGAGGATCGCGATATCGAGGCGACCATTCCCGTCGTAGTCCCCGAGCTGCGTACGCACCACCCGGCTCGCGGTATCGAGCCGGAGCACGACGTAGCCCGGGAACAGCGGCATCACCGCGTTGAGTCGCCGATAGAGCACCTCGACGTCGTCCTCGGTCTCTGCGTACAGCACCGCATCCATCATCCCGTCGGCATCCAGATCACCGTGCGCGACGCCGGTGATCCGGCGCTGCGATACGTAGAACTCTCTGAACCCACCACCGGGGAGGTAGATGTGGGCGCCGTCACCGAGCACGAGCGCGTCGGACGCCGCGGTCGCGACCGCCGGGACGAGAGGGAAACGGCCGACCACGAGCGTTCCCGCCGGTGCACCGACCGCTGGCAACGGCGCCCCGAGCGGAGAGGCCACGGCCGGAAGCGTGCAGCCGGCTGCCGTCATGCCGCCATCCCAGAACCGCAGCGCTGCCGTGCCGCCATCGCTGTTGATCAGCCCTGGACACCGATCGTTGTCGCCCTCGAGATCCGCGAGCACGGGACGACGCGAGAGGCCGGTGGCGTTCGGCGGCGTGATATCGGTGATCGTCCAGTCACCGATGGACGGCTTGTGCAGCGCGAGGACGCAGAGCTTGCGTGGCACGGTCGCGACGTTGAACGCGACGACGACGTCGTCCGGGCTAACGACGTATGCGTCGCGCTGATCGACGGAGAAGGCGGAGGCGGGAATTGCGCCGAGCCGCGCGGCGCACGGTGCAGCGAAGACGGTGTTGCCGGTAAACGGGGTGACGACAACGAGCAGGTTCCCGGAGTCGACGAGCACCGTGCCGAGCGTCAGCCGCCCGATCTGGAACGCGTAGCGAATGTCAGCGTTCTCGACCGCGAGCGAGCTCGCCACCGGAATCGCAGCGATCGCGCCAAACCGCGAGCCGTACGACACGAGGCCGTCGGGGGTCACGATCGTGAGATCGCTGGCGGCGTCGCCATCGACATCGCCAAACGCTGCACTGCCGGTCTGCGCGGGTGTGGTGAGCGCGTCACTCCGCGTCAGCCGCGCGCTCGCCTCCCCGTAGCGAACCACGAGTGAGGTTCGCGAGACGCCGACGACATCACCGATGCGATCGCGGTCGATATCGGTGATCGTGAAATCGCTGAACTGGATCGGTCCGGCGGGGACGGGATCCTCGAGAGCGCCACCCGGCGCGTGACACAGACCGTCGACGCCGCACGCGTAATCGCTCGTCGGGCAGTCGCTGCTGCTCGTGCACACCACAGCGCACCGAACGCACGTCGCATCACTCGAGTCGCAGTCTTCCTGCGCCTCGACGAGGCCGTTGCCGCAGACCCCACGGTCGATCGAGTCGAAGCTCGTACAGCCGCAGGTGATGACGGCGATCGCGATCGCAAGACGGTTCATGGCTACTTTCCCCCGAACGGGTCGATGATGTCGTTGCGCGTGGTCTTCTTCCCACCGGTGCGCTTCTTGAGCACGAGCTGGATGTCCTGGTTGCGATCGGGCGTGACCTCCTTGGAGGTCATCACGTAGCCCTCGGCCTTGAACGTCAGCACGAGCGGCGCGTCGTCGCGCGGCAGTTGCACGGGGCCGGGTGCAGCGCCCACCGTCATCCCGCCCGCCATCACCTCGGTACCTTCGGGCACGCCCGCGATCGTGATCATCACGGTCTGTGGCAACGCGGGTACAACGACCTCGACGGGCGATGCGGGTGGTAGGGGCGCGGGTCTTGGCGGCTTTGGTGGGTCCGCGTTCCGTGCAGGCGCCTCGGCGGCGTCGCCCCCACGTCCGAGGATCGCAACGGCACCCACGGCTGCAACGAGACCGATCGCGAGTCCGACGAACCATGGCGCGCGCGACCGGCGGGGCAGCGAAAATTGGGTCGCGCCCGTCGTTGACGGCACCTGGCCCGCTGCCGAGATGTGGGTTGCCCCCGCGGTGACGACGTTCACCGGCCGGGTCTCGAACGGCTTGCTCGTCGGTCCGGTTTGGACGTCCCACGCGCTCGTCGGCTGGGGCGCGAGGCCAGCATTGGCTGCGGCTTGTTCGAGCGCGCGAACCGCGGAGCGCAGGTCAGCGGGTCGCTCCGCCGGATCTTTCTTCATCAGCCACGCGACCACGTCGTCGATCTCGGTCGACAGATCCGGAACGAGCGACGACGGCGGCGACGGCTCTTCCGAGAGCTGCTTCACCAGGATCGACATGTAGTCGTCGGCGTCGAACGGATACGCGCCGGTGATCATCAGGTACGTCAGCACGCCGAACGCGTAGAGGTCGGTGCGGTGATCGACGTCCTTGCCGCGGCATTGCTCGGGCGACATGAAGTACGGCGTACCCATCGGCGCGCCGGTGCGGGTCTTGTGCTTGAGCCCGTCCTCGGGCGCCATCAGCTTCGCAATTCCGAAGTCGAGCAGCTTGGGCCACACCCCTGCCGCCCCACCGTCTGGATCGTTCGCGAGGAACACGTTCTCGGCCTTGAGGTCGCGATGCGCGATGCCTTTGCCGTGCGCCGCATCGAGCGCCTTGGCGATGCCGCGCAGGATCGCGAGCGCATCGCCGAGCGGGAGCCGACCGTGACGACCGAGCAACGCATCGAGCGTCTCGCCGTCCAGGTACTCCATCACGTAGTACAGGCGGCCATCGTCGAGCTTGTCGAACGAGAAGATGTCGATGATGTGGCGGTTGCGGATCTGGTTGACCGCGCGCGCCTCGGCAACGAACCGCGACACCATCTCCGGATCGACCGAGAACTTGCGAGCGAGGACCTTGATCGCGACGACCTTGCCGATCAGCGGGTGCACCGCCTTGAACACCGTGCCGAACGCACCTTGCCCGAGCTTGCCCTCGACCTCGTACTCGCCCACACGAGCGCCCGGCTCCAGGTCGGGATCGACCGAAGCAGACGTGAGCTCTGTCGTGGTGGGGTCCGACACGCGCAGGGCTGGTGCAAGCGTCGCCCCATCCAGGATGTAGAGCAACTCCACGGAGACCCGGAACCAGCGTCGTGGTTAACCACAGCCTCCGCAGATCTCGTGACCGAGTTGATTCGGGGTGTGGCGCCGGTCGTGTAGGTGCGACAGCTACCGAAGCACGCGTATAGCTCGGGTTACGTTGGGGATCGCCACTTCCAGAGACATCACGGCGGGGGGTACCGCAACTTCCAGGTCCAGCTCATCGTGAACGGGTTGTAGTCCATGTAGCCCTGCAGAGCCTGCGGCCTCGCGGTCTTCGCGGCGGGCGTCTTTGCCGTCGTCTTCGCGACCGCGGCCGGCTTCTTCATCTCGATCGATCCGAGCAGGTCCTGGATCGCGCCCGCGTATTCCTGCCCGCTCGTGACCGCGGCGATGCTCGTCGCGCGGCCGTGGCCGCTGACCGTGGTCAGCATCGCGATCGAGGTGCCATTCGCGAATGCGAACGTGCCGACGCCCGCTTTCACCGTCCAGCCGTCTTGCTCCGCGGCATCGGTCATCGC
>JAYUYE010000192.1:0-5156 GCA_043752985.1 Myxococcales bacterium | reverse complement strand
GTCGTTAGCGAGCCGAGACCTTGTCGGGCTTCTTCTCGGTGGTCTTCTCGGCCGGCTTCGCCGTCTTGGCGGTGTCCTTGGCCGGGGCCGCTTCCTTGGCCTTGGCCGGAGCTTCCTTGGCCTTCTCGGCCGTCTTCGGCGCAGCAGCGTCGCTCTCTGCCTTGTCCGAGTGCGGACAGGCGAGAACGGGGGTGGCGAGCAGTGCAACAGACGCGAACGCGAGGACGAGCTTCTTCATCGGATCATGCTCCTTGAGGTGAATTTGAGGATGTACCAAGGTGGCTCGAGCGGCAAGGGTCTTTGGCGGACTGTCGCCCGTCGCCGCACGGGCAGGTATGCGCCGGCGGGTTGCCCGGCTCAGATCGTTCAACGGCGCTTGCGTGCGCGCTCGGCTGCCAGGAAGTCGTAGATCAGCTTCCCGTCATTCGTCTGGTCGCGAATGTCGTACTCGGCCTTGAACGCGCCGGGATTCGCCTCTGCAAACGCGGTGATCGGATCGACTTGCCGGAACCCGCCGCTCGACGTGCACGCCGGAGCGCTCGTCGGCCACTCGAATCGATCCACGAGCGGGATCTCCACGGGCGGCTCCCAGTCACCCGCGGCCATCCGGTCCACGTCGATGCAATCGGTCAGGTCGTTCGCCGCATCCATGCGCGGGTTGAGCGGCTCGAGACCGAACGTGGTCTGCAGGTGCTTGAGCGCGGAGGTGTGGTCGTACGTGACCGAGCTGATGTAGCCCTTCTTCGCATACGGGCCGATCACGAGCGTCGGGACGCGGAATCCCATCTGCTCGAACCCGGGCACGCCGAACTTCGCGTTCGTGTCATCGGTCGTGGTGGGCGGCGGTACGTGATCGTAGAAGCCACCGTTCTCGTCGTACGTGATGACGAGCAGGCACTTCTTCCACTGCGGCGAGTTCGCGAGAGCGGTGTAGATCGCGGCGATGAGCTCCTGCGCGAGAATCGGGTGGACGGGCGGATGGTCGTCGTTGAACCCGAACGTGGGATCGATGTAGACGACCGACGGCAGCGTGCCGGCGGCCGCGTCGATGAAGAACTGACCCGCGCGATCCAGCGCGTCGCCGAACCGGCGAATTCGACCGGTGCCGTCGTTCGGGCCGAGGTCGACGCCGTACGGTCCCTTGTCGAGCAGCGAGAGAATCGCCAGGCCACCGTAGTAGCCGGCCCATTCGACGCCCTTGTCGTCGAGCCGGTTGTAGATCGTGGGGATCGTGATGCCGGCGCTGATGGTGGTCAGAACCTCGTTGTTGACCTTGAGCCCGAGCGACGACGCCGCATGCCAGTACGCGCGATTCGGCAGCGTCGGCCCCATCACCGAGCAGAACCAGCGATCACACGTCGTGTACGCGTCGGCGAGTGCCCAGGTGACCGGCATCTGATCGCGCGTCATGTACTGCATCGCCTCGACGGAGCCGGGGTGCTCCGCCTGGTGCTCGCGGAGGAAGCCGTCCATCGCTCCACCGTTGAACGATGCGTGAGCAGCCTCCCAGCCATGAGGAGGATCGAGCACGCACTGCGCTTCGCGCGAGGGCGGTGTGTACGTCCCGACCAGCGTGCCGCCCATGTCGGGATTCTTCATCGCCGCGGTGAGCCCATCGCCGGGGAGACCCTCGAGCAGCTTGCGCGCGCCGAGCGCGTGGTCGTAGCTCCGGTTCTCGAGCATCACGTAGACGATCGTCGGCTGGACGTCGTCCTCGGAGGTGCACGCGGGAAGGAACTTCGCAATGCTCGCCAGACCGGCGAGCCCGCCCATCGTCTTGAGTGCATCGCGCCGCTTCATCGTCATAGCCGCGGAGAGTACCGGGTTCCTGTGACGGGTCTATGACGAACGCTACAGGAGGCTTGCGACCCAGCCGACACCGACCCAGAACCCGCCCGCCGTGCCGAGGCCCGAAGCGACGGCGATCAGCAGAATTCGTGTAACCGGATTGCGCCAGAAACCTCTGAGCGACTGGATATCGTCAGGCAAGCGTTCGCAGTCGGCCACGCTAGGCTTGCGACGCCACGCCTCGACGACGCCGACGACCATGCCGGTCCCGAGCAGGGGATGGATCGCCGCGATCGGGGCGACGACCAGCGCGGTGAGCACCGACAGGATCGAGCCACCGGCGAGCAGCGTCAGCCCCGCCGCGCCGATCGACGTCGGCAGGATCCACGCGAGCATCATCTCGCTGAAGCTCGTGTTGTCGCTCCACTTCCAGCCGTAGATCAGCGCAGCCACGAACATCAGCGGCACGAGCCACTTGATCGCCGTCCAGATGAACGACGGCGGCGGAATCTTGTCGAGCGGGCCGCGATCGATCACCTGACCGATCTGCGGCACCATGCCAGGCACGTGCGCCGCGCCGACCACGGCGACGATCCGCTTCGCGTGGCCGCCGCGACGTTCGCGATGAGCATCCACCGGCAGATTCGCCGCATCCGTCAGCTTCGATGCGAGGTAGGTGTCGCGCTCGTCGATCAGCGGCGCCTTGATCTCGGGCACCGCCTTGCCGAGCTCGGAGAGCATCTCGGACAGCGCCTTCGGCTCCTTGAGGTTCTCGATCGACTTCTCGTCGATGGGCTCTCCCTTGCCGTCGTCCCAGCCCACGAGCAGCGAGGTCAGCAGCGTCGAGCGCTTCCACAGGCCGAGGTTGCGCCACGTTCGTTTGAGCGTGACGTTGATATCGCGATCGATGAGCTCGACGGGGATCCCGTTCTCGTGGGCGGCGTTGACCGCGGCGAGCAGCTCGGCGCCTGGCTTGACGCCGAGGCTCGCGCCGATCTTGCGCTGGTACGACGACAGCGCGAGGTGCGCGAGCAGGTAGAGCGTCTTGCCCTCGCGCACGACCTTGAAGACGTCGAGGTCACGAAACGCGCTGTCCTTGGTCAGCGCATCGTGGCGGCCCTTGCACAGCTCGACCGCGACGATGTCGGGCTTGACCTGCGCGATGACCTGACGGACCTCGTCCACCGAGGTCTGCGAGACGTGCGCGGTGCCGATGATGTAGTAGTGCGTGTCGCCGCGGACAACCTCGGTCACCGAGGCGGGCAGGCTTCCATCGACGTCCACGCCGCTGGCATAGCACGCGCGTCGCGGAAGGTGCGCTACACCTTGCGGATGGCCACCGAGATTCCCGAGCAGACCCGCGTGGAGATCGAAGCAGCGGCGTTTCGCCGGCTCGTGCAGCATTTTCAGGACAGGACCGACGTCCAGAACCTCGACGTCATGAACCTCGCCGGGTTCTGTCGGAACTGCCTCTCGAAATGGTATCGGGCGGCAGCCGTCGAGCGCGGCGTCGAGCTATCCGACCCCGACGCACGCGAGGCGGTCTACGGCATGCCGTACGACGAGTGGAAGGCGAAGTTCCAGAAGTAGATCAGTAGACCGACAGCCCGAACAGAATGTCGGTCATCTTGTCGTCGTGAGCGTGGACCACGCCCATGCGCGCCGTCAACGCGAGCCGGGTATGGATATCGAGCTGGACCATCGCGCCGCCCATGTACGCGGTCGATCCGTTGTTGCCCTCGACCGTCGCACCGGGAACATCTTCCCAGCGATACGCGAGGCCCGCACCAACGTAGCCACCGAGGTGCAGAGGACCGAGGACGAGCGGCATCGCATCGAGCTCGACCATGTAGCGCGAGTCGAACAGCGTGCCGCCGAACCGGTTGTCACGCCACGCGAGCGCGACGGTCGCCTGGATGCCGACCTGCTGGATCGGGAAGTAGCCGCCCTGCACGACGAACGACGGTCCGAAGTTGACGTCGCCGGTGACCGAGCGTGATGAGCCGCTGCCGCCGTACATGCTGTAGGTCGCGCCGCGGGTGAGCGGGTTCCTGCCGAGCTCGAGCCACGGCCCCTCGTACGGCTTGACGATCGCCTTGTCAGCCCACGCGGCCGCCTGCGGATCGATCCACGCGAGCGGCAACACGGTCTGGCTGCCGTCCTTGCCGATCAGGTGGACCGGATGCATCGGATGGAGCGAGACGGCACCGTCGTAGCGCGAGCCCTCGACGCCGGCGATCACGACGAGCGCGACCGCTGCAATCACGAGGAACGCGACCGCCGCGGCCTTGCCGTCGCCACCACCACCGCCGAGCTTCAGGCCGCCGAGCCCGCCTTTGCCACCGCCGTCCGACGGGCCACCACCGCCACCGCGGCCGCCGCCACCCGAGTACGTCCCGCCGATCCGGATCTCGGGGACGAAGATGATCTCGGTCTCGGTGCTGACCCGGTTCGCCGACTGGACCTCGGTGCCGGAGACCTCCTGCGAGACCATCACGCGCTGCGCGCGCGCCTCGGGGGGCAGCGAGGACAGTCGCATCAGCTCGGAGCTCGGGATCGTGTAGCTGTTCGCTGCGCAGCCCGTCCCCAGGAGCAAACCGGCCATGACCACCGCAAGGAGTGCGCGCATTGAACAAAAGTATCTCAGCAAACCCCGTGCCCGGGGGCGTGCCGGTCATTGCGCGCGGTGGGGGCAGCGGAGCGGGGTCGGGTGTAGCGAACAAAATACACTGGCGCTGCTACGCTGCGCCGGTGCAGCCGGTCGACCTCGCGGCCCACGCTGACGACTTCGATCGCGAGATCGCGGTCACGCCGGCGATCGACCGGTTCTGCTCGTCGAGCGCGTGGATCCTCGCGGCGTCCGCTGCCCTGATGCCGCCGCGCGTGGCGTTCTCGTTTCGCGGCGAGCACGGCTTCTTCGCGGCCGCACGGGGCGTGCACCCTGCCGGCTTCCCTTACATCGAGCCGATCGAGCTTGCATGGGGGCTCGCATCTCCGCTGGTCGGTCGCGATCCGCAGGCTCTCGTCGAGGAGATCGTGCCAGTCCTTGCCGCGCGAGGTGACTGGCAGCTCGCGATTCTCGCCGGCATGACGGCCGATGGCCCGCAGCGGATCGCACTGGAGCGCGCGTTGCCGGGACGCTGGGAGCGCCGGCGTGGAACGCCGACCACACGTCACGTCGCGAGCCTCGACGGCGGCATCGATGGATTCCTGTCGCGGCGGTCGCGCGAGCTGCGCAAGTCACTGCGCCGCAGCCTGCGTCTTGCAACCGAGCAGCACATCACGTTCGAGAGCGTTCGCGTCGGTCCCGCGGACACCGCAGCACTCTATGCGCGGATCCAGCGCATCGAATCGACGAGCTGGAAGGC
>JAYUYE010000191.1:0-11961 GCA_043752985.1 Myxococcales bacterium | reverse complement strand
CGTTCCGGACGCGCAGTGGAACGACTGGCGCTGGCAGCTCGGTCACATGCTGACCACCGCGGACGACCTCGGTCGCGCGGTCGAGCTGTCACCCGCCGAGCGCGCCGGCCTCGCTGCATCGAGCACGCTGTTCCGCATCGGCATCACGCCGTACTACGCGAGCCTCATGGATCCGCAGCACGCGAGCTGCCCGATCCGCATGCAGGCGATTCCGCACCCCGCAGAGGCGGACATTCGCGACGAAGAGCTTCGCGATCCGCTCGGCGAGGACACGCACAATCCGGCGCCGTCGGTGGTCCACAAATATCCCGACCGCGTCCTGTTCCTCGTTGTCGATCGGTGCGGCATCTACTGCCGGCACTGCAACCGCCGTCGCCTCGTCGGAGGCGACGAGCCGCCGACCACCGCAGAGCTCGAGGCCGGCCTCGAGTACATCGCGAAGACCTCGCGGATCCGCGACGTTCTGCTCTCCGGCGGTGATCCCTTGCTGCTGTCGACCCGGCGCCTCGACTACCTGCTCGGTCGCCTGCGCGCGATTCCGCATGTCGAGACGATCCGGATCGGTACGCGGCTGCCGGTCGTGTGTCCGATGCGAATCGATGCGGAGCTGACGTCCGCCTTGAAGAAGCACCACCCGCTGTTCATCAATACCCACTTCAATCACATCAAGGAGCTGACGCCCGAGGCGCGCGCCGGCTGCGAGCGGCTCGTCGATGCCGGCATCCCCGTCGGCAATCAGACCGTCCTGCTCCGCGGCATCAACTCGTCGGTGCCGAGCCTTCGCGCGCTGATGCGTGGCCTGCTCCGTTCGCGCGTGCGCCCGTACTATTTGTTCCAGGGCGACACCGTGATCGGCACCGATCACCTGCGCACGCCCGTCGAGTCGGCGATGGAGCTGTACCAAGGCCTGCGCGGCTGGATGAACGGCATGGCCGTTCCGATGCTCGTCCTCGACGCGCCCGGCGGCGGCGGCAAGGTGCCGATCGTGCCGAGCTACATCGAGCACCTCGACGAGCACCGCGTGATCGTCAAGACCTACCGCGGCGCCCGCATCGTGTATCCGCAGCCGCGCGAGCGCGATTGCCGCGTCGCCTACGATGCGATCCAGTTCGCGGGCGAGCCCGCCGACGACGATCGCGAAGGCAGCGCCGAAGCCTTCAGTAGCTGATCCCGACGAGCGCGTCCTTGTCGTCGAACGTCATGTACACCCGCGCAGCACTGCGCTTGCCCGGGCTGACCGCGAGGTCGGTCACCACGAACGTCCGTCTGCCTTCCTTGAGCACCATGGCCCACGCGATCGTCGTCGTCGAATCGACCATCTGACCGAGGTGCTGCGACCGAAATGGCGCGACGTCGACGCCCTTGATCTCGAGCTTCCCGGTTCCGTTGAGCCGGGCGAACCACCTCGTCACCATGGCGCGCTCGGCGGGCGTGACCGTCGGCAAGTTCGCGGCGTCGATCGGCGGCGGAGCCATCGCCGCATCGACGGTGACCACGGGCGCGCTCGCGGAACCTGCCCCGGACCCCACCCGGCCCGGCGTGCCCGGCCCGGCTGCAGGCGCCGGTTTGTCCTTGCAGCTCCCCGCCAGCGCGAGCACCAAGAGTCCCGAGGCCATTCGCACGATCACGCCCTATAGTCTCTCATCTCGATGATCGCTGCTCTTGCCCGCGAGCTTGGTTTCGCACGCGCCGCGATCGTTCCGATCGAAGCGCCACGGCGCCACGACCTCTACACCAGCTGGCTGGCTCGCGGTCACGGCGGCGAGATGGCCTACCTCGCGGCGCCCGAGCACACCGGCCCACGCGCAGATCTGCGCGCACTCCTCGACAGCGCGCGCGCGCTGATCGTCGTCGCGCTCGCGTACGACCGCGCCGATCCGGTCCCCGCCGATCGCCTGCTCCGCGGCCGGATCGCGCGCTACGCCCGCGGCGAGGACTATCACCTCGTCCTCCGCGATCGCCTCGTCCTCCTCGCCGACCGGATCGCCGCCGAGCTCGGCCGCCCCGTCGCGAGCCGCCCATGCGTCGACTCCGCGCCCGTGCTCGAGCGCGAGTGGGCGGAGCGCGGCGGCCTCGGATTCGTCGCGAAGAACACGATGCTGATCGCGCCGGGCATCGGTTCCTACGTCGTCCTCGGCGAGCTCCTCGTTGACGCCGAGCTCGCACCGACCGCGCCCGACACGCTTCCGAAACCGCGGTGCGGCAGCTGCCGGTCCTGCCTCGACGCCTGCCCGACCCAGGCCTTCACCGACGCCTATCTTCTCGACGCCCGGCGCTGCATCTCCTATCTCACCATCGAGCACCACGGCGTGATCCCACGCGAGCTCCGCCCATCGATCGGAACCTGGGTCTTTGGGTGCGACATCTGCCAGGAGGTCTGTCCGTTCAACGCCGGGACCGGCGAGCCCCCCGATCCACTCCTCACCCCTCGATCGATCGAGCACGCCCTTCCCGACCTGATCGCGCTCGCCGCCAAAGGTGCGAACCAGCTCCGCCAGTTCGTCCGCCGCACGGCACTTCGCCGCGTTCCGCGCGACGTCCTCCTCCGAAACATCGCCGTCGCCCTCGGCAACACAGGTTCTGAGGACGCCGTCCCGGCACTCGTCATCCTCCTCGCGCACCGCAACCCGCTCGTCCGTCTCCACGCCGCCTGGGCCCTCGGCCACCTCAAGGCTACAGCGATCCTCGCGGCTCACACCGACGACGATCACGACGTTCGGGCCGAGATCGCGGTCGCGATCTCCTAGCTCTCCTGGCTCACCTCGCGTTGGCCATCGTGGCTCGCGTCAGCGCGGCGCCACGAAGCCGGGCGACGCCACGAACGCCGCCACCGCCTTGATCTGCGCCTCGGTCAGCGCCCCCGCAAACGACGGCATCAGCTTGTTCGCCGACCCGGAGCGCACCTGAGCCTCGACGTGCGCCGTCGTCAGCTTCGGCCGCACCGCGGGATCGGTCAGATCTCGCACCCCGAGCCGCGCCACCATCGCCTCCGGCGGCTTGCCCGTGGGCCCATGACAGCTCGAGCACATCGACTGAAATACGGTTTGTCCGTCCCCTGACCCACCCGTCGGATCCGCGCTGCAAGCTGCCGCGAGCACGAGGAGAAGTGCGCTCTTCACCCCTGCCTGATGCCACCACCGGCAGGCGCTGGCAAGCCCATGCTAGTGTTCCTGCCATGCGGCGCATTGTCCTCGCACTGGTGGTGCTCAGCGCGTGCGGCGGGACCAAGATCCCGGTGCATAGCGGCTACAAGAGCGAGAAGGCCAAGCCTTGGTCAAAGGCGAAAGCCATTCCGTTCGACGAGAAGATGGAGGCGAAAGCCGAGGGCGAGCTTCACTACGGCGAATATCGCCGAGCGAAGTGGTACGCCCTCGACATTCCGAGCAACGGCGAGCTCGCCGTCAAGCTCGAGGCAACGCCTCCCGGCGAAGGGACCAACGAGGACTTCGATCTCGCGATGGAGATCCTCGATCCCGGCAACCGCGTGATCAGCAAAGCCGACATGGAGGAAGAGGATGTCGGCGAGCTCAACAAGCTCCGGACGCTCTACGACCTGATGCCCGGCCGTTACCTGGTCCACATCTACTTGCAGGGGCGCCTCGACACCGCGGACTTCGTGCTGCGCGCCGCGTTCAAGCGGACCGCCGCCGCCGAGGTCAAAAGCGACTTCCCGGCGCCCGTCCTGTTCCTGTCGGCGCTCCCGATGGTCCCGCTCAACGATGACACCCCGCCCGGCTATCAGAAGAAGGCGGTCGCGGTCGTCACGATCAAGAAGGGCAATCGCCCCAAGGTCGACAAGATCGTCGCCCCGCCGCCGTCGGCGTCGAAGTCGGCGCGCATCATCGGCCTCTCGGTCACCGGCGGCGGCACGCAGATCACCGTCGGTCTCGGCACCGATCAGGGCGCGGCGGTCGGCTGGAAGGCGAAGATCGCAGGCGTCCAGGGATCGTTCGCGCTCGGCGCGTGCAACGCCCGCACGTGTACAGCGGTCGTGTCGGCGACCCCCGACCAGATCAAGGCCGGCGGCGGCAACGTGACGCTCAGCCCGTAGTCGGTTCCGGCGCGCCTCCCTTGCACCGCTCGGCGGACTGGGTAACACTTCAATGATGCTCGGGAAATCGGTGGGCCGCCGGGCCTTGGCCCCCGGCCTCTTTGGCCTGCTCGTGGTCTCGTCGCTGTCGTGCGCGCACAACGTGTCGCAAGACAAGATGAGTGGCCCCGACAGCAAGGCAAAGGGCGCCAAGTCGCTCGAGTTTGAAAACGGTGAGGCGAAGGTCAACGGGATTGTTACGTATCCCGGTGGCGATCGCGTCGACTGGAAGCTGATCGAGCTGCCCGAGAAATCGAAGGGCATCCTCGACATCAAGCTGCAGTGGACGCCGCCGCGTCCCGGTCTTCAGCTCGCCTTCGACGTGTTCGACGAGTGGAACACGCCGGTGATCAGCTCGACGAAGAAGAGCAAGAAGCGCAGCAAGGGCCGCACGAAAACCGCGCAGCTCGAGAACGCGAAGGGCAAGTACTTCGTTCGCGTCTACGCAGTCGAGCGCGGCGATGCCGGTCGTTACAAGCTCACCGTCGAGTACAAGGAAGCCGTCGCGGGCGTCCAGTTCGATGCGCTCAAGCTCGAGATTCCCGAGCCGCCGAAGCTCGCCGCGGTTCCGGAGCCCGAGATTCCATGCGACCCCGCGCAGTTCGATCCGAAGAACCCGGCGTGCAAGTTCGTCTGCCCCGAGTTCGGTGCCCCGCCCGGCTGGCCGCCGTGTAAGGACAAGTGCCCGACGCCGCCGAGCGCGGACCTTCCCTCGTGTCAGGCCTCGATGCCGTGCCCGAACCCGCCGGACCGCCGCATCCGGGCATGCAAGGCGTCGCAGTTCCCGAAGTGCCAGGACATTAACAATCCCGATCCGCAGAACCCGAACTGCGACAACGCGAAGGCGCCTCCCGTCACCACGCGCGTGATGAAGAACGAGGTCCAGGGCGGCGATCTGATCATCACGATCGGCGCGGGCAGTAACTCCGGCGTCAAGAAGGGCTGGACTGCGATCATGCTGCGCGGCGAGACCGACAGTCCGCTGCCCGGTGGTGACATCACCATCGTCCGCATCGACAAGGGCTCGACCATCGGCAAGGTCCAGCTGACGGCGGATCAGGTGAAGGTGAACTACCGCGTGAAGCTCAGCCCTCCATGAGCCAGCAGGATCCCTTGGTCGGAAAAGTCATCGACGGCCGCTACGAGATTCAGCAGCGAGTCGGTGAAGGCGGCATGGGCGTGGTCTACCGCGCGCGGCAGATCTCGATCGACCGCATCATCGCGCTCAAAATGCTCAACTCGCAGATGGCGGCGGATCCGACGTGGGTCCAACGCTTTTACAACGAGGCGAAGGCGTGCTCGCGCCTCCAGCATCCGAACACGATCCGGATGTTTGACTTCGGCCAGAGCTCCGAAGGCAAGCTGTTCATGACGATGGAGTTTCTGGATGGCCAGTCGCTCCGCGACGCCATCACGAAGTCTCCGCTCTCCCCGCAGCGCGTCGTCAAGATCCTCATCCAGTGCTGCGCATCCCTCGCCGAGGCGCACTCGATCGGCATCATTCATCGCGACATCAAGCCCGATAACGTGTTCCTCCTGAACATGGCGGGCTCGCCCGACTTCGTGAAGCTGCTCGACTTCTCGGTCGCCAAGCTTCTCGAGGGCGACCGGATGAAGACGCAGGCCGGCGTCGTGTTCGGGACGCCGCAGTACATGTCGCCCGAGCAGGGCCGCGGTCTGCCGCTCGACGCTCGCTCGGATCTCTACGCTCTCGGCATCCTGGCGTACGAGATGCTCGTCGGAAACGTCCCGTTCCACGACGACAACCCGATGACGGTGATCCAGATGCATCTGCAGTCGCAGGTGCCGGCGATGTCGGATCAGATTCCGTACTCGGTGCAGTCGATCGTACGTCGCGCCCTCGAGAAGGATGCGGGTCGCCGCTATCAGTCCGCGGGCGAGATGATGCAGCACTGCCAGCAGGTGTTCGCCGAGGTCAGCCAGGGCGGCATGTCGATCGGCGCGGGCGGAATGCCGAAGACGATGATCTCCGGCGGTGGTGCTCCGCCGTCGCAGGCCGGAATGGGGCTCGGCGGCATGGGCATGCAGCCGCCGCCGAACAGTGGTTCCCCGCACGGTGGCTACTCGCAGGCGTCCCCGATGCAGAAGACGATGGTCGCGCAACCGAGCCCGTTCGCGCAGGGCATGCATGGGCAGCAGCCGGGCCAGCCGATGCAGCCGCAGCAGCAGAGTGGGCTCGCACCACCGGGTGGCTACAACCAGGCGTCGCCGCAGCAGAAGACGATCGTCGCTGGAATGGCGCCACAGATCATGGGCGGCCAGATGATGCAGCCTGGAATGCAGCCGTCGATGCATCCCGGGCAGCCGGGCATGCCGCCCGGAATGCAGCAGCCTCCGGGCATGGGGCCCGGCGGATATCCGCAGGCGCCGCAAGGCGGTCCCAACAAGACCGTGATGTTGCAGCCGAGCGAAGGCGTCGTGTCCGTCGCGCGCACGGGTCCGGTTCAGCCAGCCGGCACCGGCATGATCCACCAAGGCGCGTCGACCCTGTTCTGGGTCATCTCGCTGATCATCGGCGTCGCGGTCGGCGCGCTCGCCTACGTCATCGTCCTGCAGACAATGTAAGAACCCGCGATGGCGCCCGACGACGAACCGCCGCCCGATCCGAAGGTCAAGGAGCTCCTTGACCGGGACCCTGACAAGCCGCTCAAGGATGTCGTCGGCGAGGCGACTGCGGCCGAGCTCGAGCGCTGGTTCGGTCTCCCGACCTACCAGCAGGTCGAGGAGGGGGAGGTCAAGCTCGCCGAGGAGGACCCCGACATGGTCGCGGTCCGCGAGCGCCGCGCAAAGGCGATCGAGTCGGTCAGCCCGGCGCTGCTCGAGGCGATCGCTCTGCGCACGGACAGCCCCAAGGACGACCTGCTCAAGTTCAAGGCGACGATCACGTTGCGCGTCAGAGAAGACGTCTCGGTGATCGACCTCGCGATGATCGAAGCCAAGCTTCAGATCTCGGAGGAGCGTCAGATCCGGCGGCCCGAGGACATCGAGGAGCAGATGCAGGAGAACGCGCCGCAGGCGTTGCTTCGCGATCTACATCGGCCCGAGCTCTTCTTCGAGAAGACGTTCGAGATGATCGACCAGGCCGCCGAGCAGAAGATCGATATCGTCGCCGAGGTCAACCAGGCGATGGCGACCAACTGGAAGCTGCCCGCATTCGGCGTCCGCCCCGGCGTCGAGGCGCTGCAGCTGATGGGCGACGTCAAGGCCGAGCTCCGCTCGCCGTGGCGCGAGATACCGGACCGCGTCAACCTCCCGAACCGTCGGGTGCAAGGATGACCCCGCTGAAGGGCGACCTGAGGAAGGTCGCGGCATTGCCGGGCGTAGATCTGATGATGCTCGGCTGTCCAAAGGGGACGCAGTGAGCGGGGATAACGGCACCGTCCGTATCGTCCCCGTCGAGCGCTTCCTGCTGCGCGCTGTCGGTCGCACAGACGTCGGTGCACAGCGCACGCAGAACGAAGACGCGATGTACTACGACGACTTTCTCGGCGTGTACATCGTATGTGACGGCATGGGCGGTCACGCCAGCGGCCAGATCGCATCGGACATCGCGATCCGGACCATGGTCCACTCGCTCAAGACCGGAGATCCCCTGCCCGCCCCGGGACAGGATCCGCTGGTCGCCGCGATGAAGGCGGCCAACGCGGCGGTCTATCAGCGCTCGCTGACCGATCACACGTGTCACGGCATGGGCACGACAGCGGTCGGACTGCGGTTCGAGGAGAACCTCGTCCACATCGCCCACTGCGGCGACTCGCGCGCGTACTTGCTGCGCCAGGGCCAGCTCCAGCAGATCACGCGCGATCACTCTCTGCGCAACCTCTATCAAGATCGTCCGGATCTGATCGGAACGCTTGGACCGGCGACGTCCAACGTGATCATTCGCGCCGTCGGCCTCGATGCGATGGTCGACATCGAGCACAACACGATCGCGCCCGAGCACAACGACGTGTTCTTGCTGTGCTGCGACGGCCTCTCGGACCTCGTCGACGACTGGATGATCCGCGAGATCATGACGTCCGGCGATTCACTCGACATCGTGGCCGAGAACCTGATCCGCGCGGCAAACAACAACGGCGGCACCGACAACATCACCGTCGTGCTGACGCAGACGTTCGTCGACCCGCTGTGGGTACCGCAGCACGCGTACGCGCAGCAGCAGCAGCGTTACTAGAAGCGGCCGAACACGATCACGCCGGCGGCCTCCCCGTTCACCGCGGGCGCGACCGCCACGCGCTTGCTGGAGCTCGGGGCGGTGACGTAGAGCGCCACACCGACGACAATCGCGACCCCGCCCGCGGCCGACATCACCGTCGCGAGCGTGCCGCGCGAGCTCGCCTTGTCCCGCAGCGAGTCGGCCTTCGGGAACTGAGCGTCGGTGCACGCGCGGTCATCGCCGCAGATTGCCTTGGCGTCGTTCCACGCCGTGCGAGCGAGGTATCCGAACATCAGACCACCGCCGAGCGCGACGCCGCCCATCGCAAGGGTGATCGCGCCGTACGCCTTGCGGTGGGAGCTCGCGGGCCGAACGGGCGGCTCCTTGCCCGGAGAGGTCAGCGGATCTGGATCAGCCGGTCCAACTCCGACTTTCGCGTCTGGGTCTCGTTCGAGATCGATCGTTAGCTTGACCCGCTGGGCTTCCTCCTCGGCGTTGATCTGACCGGACCAGTCGAGAAAGCCGGGCGCGATCGCCGTGACCTCGTTCATGCCGAGTTCGATCGGGGGATCGTTGTAGTTCGTGACCACGACCCCGTTGATCCGGACCTGGAGGTCCGGCGGCGGCCGACGAGTACGCTTGCGCGCCTCTCCCACCAGCACCTGCGCTCGCGCCACGCGAGGCTCGAGCTGAGCGGCCAGCTCCGCTGACTTCGCTCGACGCGACGCCGTGTCGAGCGTCTGAGCGAGCTGTCGGTGGAGCGCGAGAGCCGTCGCGAGCTTGCCGAGCTGCTCGCTGCACAGCGCGATGTTGAACTGGGTGTCAGGCTGCGGCCGCAGGCGCTGGCTCTCCTCGAAGGCGTCGCATGCTTCGGCATACTTGCCGACCTTCAGCATCTCGCGGCCGCGGGCGAAGGCGGCCTCCGCGCCCGGCTTGGCGGCGGCAGTCGTGACACAGAGCAGCAGGACTGCGATCCCCAGCGCGACCCGGCGGATTCGTTCGACTTCACGGCGCACGTACCTCCTAACGTAAGCCGAACAGAAGCCCACCACAACGAGGCTGCAGAGTCCCCACGCAGCCATGGTACGGTTGATAGGTGCGGCAGTTGTGGATCGTCGTCGCGCTCGCTGGAACCGGGTGCAATCAGCTCCTCGGCATCGATGAGCTGACCCGCATCGACGCGAGCGGGAACCCGATCGATGCCCCGCTGTTCGATGCGGCGCCGATCGACTCGCACGACTCGCCGCCGTCGATGACCTGCGCGATGCTCGTGAGCCCGGCAAAGTGCTTCTCGAATCCAACCGGGGCAATCACGATCGAGAACGTCATCAACACGGACCCCAGCGGTGACGCCCGCTGCATGTCCGTCGCGCAGTCCACCGGCCCGGAGCTGTGCGCGATCATCGGGGACACCATCACGGTGCCCGCGGCCGGCGCAACGATCACCGGATCTCGCCCCCTCCTGCTCCTCGCCACGACGAGGATCACGGTGATCGGCGTCCTCGACGCGAGCAGCACGATCGAAACCACAGCGCGGACCGGTCCCGGAACCAGCACGCCGCCACCGGGCTGCACGCTTCCGACGCAGGGCGGCGGCAACGACGCGCACGGCGGCGGCGCCGGTGGCTCATTCATCACCAAGGGCGGCGACGGTGGCGATGGTGCCGGCCAGCAGGGCCACAGCGGCGCGAACGGCGCCAACGCATTGACGACCACGGTCCTTCGCGCTGGCTGCCGCGGGTCCCCGGGCGGCGGAGGCGACGGCGGAACGGGCGGTCACGGTGGCGGTGCGATCTACCTGGTCGCTGGCACCGAGATCGTGATCTCGAATCGCGTGATCGCGAACGGTGCAGGCGGGACCGGCGCGACCTTGAATGAAGGCGGCGGTGGAGGCGGCGGCTCGGGAGGCATGATCGTGCTCGATGCGTCCACCATCACGATGAACGGAGCGATCGCGCAGGTCTCCGCAAATGGCGGCGGTGGCGGAGAAGGCACGCGCGACACGAACGCGCGCGAGGGCACCGAGAGCACGGCCTGGAACCTGGCCGCGCTGGGTGGCAGCGGAGGCAGTCTGGAGGGCGGTGCTGGCGGGATCGGGGCGGTGCTCGCGCTCACCGGGCTCGATGCTCTGAACGGCACGATGATCAATGGCAACGATGGCGGCGGTGGCGGTGGCGGCGGCGGCGGCGGCCTCGTCTGGGTCAAGGGCACGCTCGCTGGCGCCCAGAGTGCTCAGATCTCGCCGCCCGCTGTCCCGAAGTGATCAGCCCTTCGACGTGGTCGCTGCGATCTTGAGCTGCGCCGCCATGTCGCGATAGCGGCCGAGGCGGGAGTATACGCGCGCGAGTCCCGACGCCACGCGGACCTCGAACCCGGGAGTCTTTGCGGCCTCCTGAAATGCCTCCTCGGCACCAAAGAAGTCACCGCCGAGCGTCAGCACGTCGCCGAGCGTCGCGTACATCGCGGCCGCCGAGATCTTCGACGATGCACGGCCGAGCCCGGCGCGCAGGACCTGCGCCGCGCGGGGACAGTCACCGCCACGCGCCATCGCGACTGCATAGGCCACCCGTGCGTTGCCAAACGACGGCGCGAGATCGAGCGCGGCACGTAGGGATTCCTGCGCCGACGCGAGGTCGCCGTTGTCGAGTGACGCGCGTCCGCGCTCGTAATACCGGCGCGCGACCGAGGACACTAGTCGAGCTCCAGGAGGCTGAACCGCGCCGATGCGTCGTCGCCGCCGGCGCCGTCCGGCTTGTCGGAGGCAGGCGCTGCAGGCTGGCCCGCCGCGGGCGCCGGTGTCGCCGGCTGCGCGGCCGACGGAGCCGCTGGCGGAGCCGCGCCCTCACGTCCGCGCACGGAGACGCCGCGCGCGGGCGGAGGAGCGGCTGGGGTCTCCGCGGCGGGCCGCTGGGGCGCGGGCGCCGGGCGGGTGTCGACCATCTGCACGCCGGATGCGGGCGGCTGGGGCGGTCGTTGCGCAACGTTGCTCTCGACCACGCGTACGCCTGCCGCGGGGCGCGGGAGCTCGGCCGCCGTCGCCCCCATCGGAGTGCGGGACGGGAGGAGCGGCTGCATCACGCCGCCGATTCGCACGCTGACCTGCTCGCCATCGACGACGAACATCGCGAGCTCGGGATGATCAAACCGGGTCTGCATCGCGGTGATCACCTGGGCGAAGCTCGCGCCCTTGAGATCCGTCAGCGTCTCCGCCTGATGGATCATCATCGGAGGCGGCCCCTCGACGACGTACTCCTTGATCACGAACGTGAGGATATCGAGCAGCGTCTCGCGATCCGCTTCGTTGAACGCGTCGCGAACATTGCTCGAGATCTCGCGCAGGTCAGGACGGGACGGCATTTCGATCTCCTGTTGGCACTTAAAACGTCGCTCCGTCGAAGTCGGCGCCAGTGGTCTCGCACCCGACGAGGCGGGTGCCTCGCAGATCCGCACCGCACAGGTTCACGCCGCTCAGGTTGCAGCGCACCAGCGCCGCATTGCTCAGGTTTGCCCCGTAGAGGTTCGCGCGCTTGAAGTCGACGTCGAACAGCGCGGCGCCCGTCCAGTCGGTGCGCGACAGCGACACGGTCGCGTGCTCGTAGCCCTCGAACACGACCTTGAGCAGGACTGCTTGTGCGAAGTCGGCGGAGTACAGCTCCGACTCCTTGAACGTCGTGTTCTGGATCCGCGCGCGATG
>JAYUYE010000190.1:0-1969 GCA_043752985.1 Myxococcales bacterium | reverse complement strand
TCTCCGCAGGGTATCAGAGCCCGTTTTCTAGTGGATGACGACCGTGGTGCCGGTCGAGCGACCGAACGTCTCCGGGCTGTACATCTCCTCGGCCTTGGCCGGCGCGGCGAGGAACGTGCCCGGGGTCATCGCGCGGGCGGTGTAGGAGTACCAGTGGCTGCCAGGCGCGAGGTTCATCACGAACGCCTCGCTGCGGTTGTCGCGCATCGTCTCGTGATCCCAGCGGGTATCGGCGGGCACGTTGGCGGGGCGCTCCGAGGTCGCGAGCGAGGTGTTGACCGATTCGAACCCGGCCGGCAGCGGATCGACCACGGCGACCGCGAACCGGTCGGACGTGTTCAGTGTCTCGAGGCTCACGACCACGCGCGCGCCGAGCTTGACCTGGTAGGTGCCGTCGGGGAGCTTGATCACATCATTCGGGTCGTCGACCGCGGTGTAGGTCCGTCGCACGATGAAGCCGGCATCGAGCGCCGGGACCTGCGTCTGCTTTGGCGCGTAGGTGATGCCGATCCGGTAGTACATCCGGCCCGGCCCGTCCTTCGCGACGGTGACGTCGTGACGCGTGCCGCCCGGCAGTGCGGTCCAGTCGACCGCCGCGTGGCCGCGCGCCGTGCTGCGACCGATGAATGGTTGCTCGGCGTAGGCGGCCTTGCCGAACCACAGCTTGCCCGTGTAGCTCGGCGTCAGCTTCTCGTAGGTGTCGAAGTAGCGGCGCATCGTCTGCAGCACGGCGAGGTTCTCCTGGGTCGAGGTCCAGCGTCCGTGCTTGCGCGCATCGAGCACGCCGCGTGCGAGCTTGGTGATCAGCGGGTGCTCGGGTGCTTCGCGGATCATCGCATCGAGCGCCAGCGCCGACGTTTTGGTCTCGGAGACCAGCAGCATCCGCTCGGCCTGAACAAACGTCGCGGTCACGGTCGCGGACGACGCGGTCTCGTGCGTCGCGGACAGCAGATCGGCGAGCAGCTTGGCGCGGATCGCTGCCGCAATCTCGTGCCTCGCGAGCATCGAGAGCACGCGGGACTTCGCATCGAGTGGGTAGACACCAAGCGCCATCGCCGCGGTGTGCAGCTTGATCGCGCGCGCGCGAACGTCAACGCCGGTCGCCGCGAGCGTGGCGAGTGCGGTCGCGGTCAGCGAGACCTGGTAGGGCAGGCGATCGCGACCGGTGCGCCGCTCGGCCTGGATCGCGACGGTCTTCGTCAGGTCGGCGAGCTGCTGGGTCGCTTGCTTCGTGACGTACGAGACCGCGTGAGCGAAGCCCTTGCCCTTGTGTTTGTACGCGGCGAGCGCGGCCACCACCTGCATCGACACGAACGGGTCGGACTCCATGGCCGAGAAGTATCCCCAGCCGCCGTCGTCGTTCTGCTGGCGCTCGAGCTTCTTGATGTCGAGCGCGATCTGCGCGTCGATCACCTGCTTCGTGGGGCGGCCCGGTGTCGCGAACGCATCGAGGACATCCGCGAGCGCGGCGGTCGCGAGCATCCGGCCCGAGCGCTGCTCCGCGCACTCGTACGGGTACGCGTAGAGGTACCAGTACGCATCCGTGAGGGACTGCAGCTGCGTCGATGCCATCTCGACCTCGACGCCACCGACGTCGGTGAAGATGTTGTTCGGGATCAGGAGCTGCTCGAACTGCGGCGCGTCGTCGACGGTGCCGTACGTCGCGAACGATTCGGTCGTCGCGGGCTCGTAGATCGGGATCTGGAGGTTCGATGCATCCGTGAAGTCGCCCGAGCTGGCGATCGCCTGGATCACGCCAATGCCGCGCGCCTGGGTCGCGAGATCGAAGCGCAGCTCGGCGCGCTGGCCACCCGGGATGACCACGCGCTTGCCGGTGATGCCGGTCGTGGCGAGGTTCGCGGCGCGTACCGCGACGTCGATCGTACGCGGCTCGCGAGCGAGGTTCTGCACGACGATCGGAACGGAGAATGTATCGCCCTGGGTCAAGAACCGCGGGGCGACGATGCGG
>JAYUYE010000189.1:0-5161 GCA_043752985.1 Myxococcales bacterium | reverse complement strand
GCGGCGGCAGTTGCTGCTTGCCCGAGTAGATCTGCGCCATCCGGATGCACATCTCGGCGTGGCGGATCTCGTCGATGCCGGCGCGCAGGCACAGAGACATCACGTCCGCCGGTGCGCGCGCTGCCACGAGATCGAGTGCGAGGACCGCGAACGTCGAGACCGCGAGGTACTCCGCTTCCGATCGCCGCATCCAGGTCGCCGCGAGTCGCGCGCGTTCGGCGTCGGTCAACGACGGCGCGGTGGTCTCGGCCCACGGGACGTGAACCGTGCGTCGTCGCATGAGCCGATGATGCTCGGCCTCGAGCGGCGTCCCCGACAGCCACCACGGGCTTGTCGGTTCGTACGCATCGTCGCGGCCCTGGGGCTCGATATCGCCGAGAACGTCCGGTTCTTCCACGTGCGACCTACGACAGGATGAAGCCGCGGCCGGTGCTGCGGCTCTTCGTGTTCGCGCGCGGGCGCGGCTTCGCAGCCTCGGCGGCCGCCTTGTCCGCCGCTTCCTTGTCGGCGAGAGCCTGCGCATCGGCAGCGGCTTTGTCCTCGACGACCTTCGCCTCGGCGACCTTGGCTTCTTCAGCCGCCTTCGCGTCGTCCGCCGCCTTCGCGTCCTCGGCAGCCTTGGCATCCGCGACCGCCTGGTCGGCAGTCGCCTGATCCTGGGTGGTCATTGTCTCGGTCGGCGAGGTGGCGGGCTTGCTCGAGCCACCGCAGCCTGCGACGACCGGAGTCGCGAGCATCGCGCCCGCAAAGACCACCGTCCGCCAGATCGTGTTGGAAAATGCTGCGCGCTTGGTCATTGTCAGTCCCCTTGAGCCAGGGACGATGACACCGCGGCGGACCAAATGCCAGTGCGGCGCAGCTAGCTGAGAACGAAGCCGCGGCCCGTTGGCCGGATCTCCTCCGGGTTGCGCGGGCGTGGCTTCTCAGCTGAGGACGAAGCCGCGACCGGCACCGCCGCCGCCATCGCCATTCGGGCGCGGCCGCTCGCCGCCGGCACACGGGTCGGCCTCGGCGCCGGCGCAGGGATCCGGCGACTGCGCTTCCGTCGGTGCCGCGTTCGGGTCGGTCGCAGCCGGATCGGCCACAGGGCTCGTGTTCGTCGGCACCGTCGCCGGCGACTTCTTGCTGCAGCCGCCACCGAGCATCGCGCCCGCAAACACCACCGTGCGAAAGATCGTTTTTGCCGTGTCTCGCTTCATGCAATCCCGAGCCTACCAGATCTCATTCATCCGGTGGCGGGATGCGGATCGCGGGGCTCGACAGCTTCGGCGTGGGTCCTGACGCCATCATGCCGCGCATGCGCTTGACGAGCTCGGCGACGATCGCCGCCGACATCTCGGGGCGCTCCGACATCACGCGCTTGAAGCCTTCGCCGGGCACGCGCAGCATTCGCGTCCGCTCGGTCGCGCGCACCGTCGCCGAGCGCGGTGATGCATCGAGCACCGCCATCTCGCCGATGCATGCACCGCTGCCGAGCTGCGACAGCAAGCGCTCGGGGCGATCGTCGGTGCCGCCGGTGAACACGGTGACCTCGCCCTTCACGATCAGGTAGACGGCGTCGCCAGGATCGCCCTCGCGGAACACATCCTTGCCCGGCTCGACGCGGCGCTCCTCGACGATGTCCGCGAGCTCCTCGAGGTCATCGGGATCGAGCTCGGAGAAGATCGGCACCTGACGGATCAGCATCATCTTCTCGATCACGGTCAGCGATGCCATCGCCGCGTTGGCGTCGAGCGTCGCGTAGACACCGGGCTTGCCGACGCCATGCTTGGTCTGCGCGAACATCGACGGATCGAGCGCGGGCAGCTCGTTCGAGGTCGTGCCCGAGACCGCGCGCACCGCCGCGTGCCGCACGCGGGGATCGGAATCGTCGAGCACCTTGGCGAGCAGGTCGCGGGTCAGCCGGCTCTTCGCGCCCATCGCGCGGACGCCCGCCTCGCGCACGATCGGCTCGGGATCGCCGATCAGCTCGAGTAGCTTCGCGCGCGCGAGGTCGTCCTCGAACCGCGACAGCAGCATCGCGCACACCGCGCGGAGGTGCCGCGACGAATCGTTCGCGATCGCGAGGATCGGCGCAGGCGTCAGCTCGCCCTGTGCCCCGCGATGCAGCCGCGCGAGCGCATCGACGAGGGGGGCCCGCAGCGCGACCTCGACGCCCTCGAGCGCTGCGAGCGACGCCAACCGGACGACGCCGCGGGTCGCCGCCTGCGCGCGCACCTGCTCGACCTCGGACTTCTGGGTCATCACGGCGAGCACGCCGAGCGCGTTGATCGCGTGCTCGTGCGCGCGATGCTTCGCGAGGTGGCGGAGGAGCGACAGACTGGCGGACTCGCTCTGCGCGGCGTTCGGCTGGTTGCTGGCCTCGATCGCTGTTGCGAGCCGCCCGACCTCCGCGAGCTCGGCATCGTAGATCGCTGCGATCGGACCGCCCGCTGCGAAGATCTGCGCGAGCTCGTCGTCTTCTTCGGCCTCGGTGACGCCGCGCTCGACGCGCAGCGTGGTCAGGCTCTGCGTCGTCGGTGCGCTGCCGAGGCGCGCGGCCTCCATCACGAGGCGCGTCAGGTCCTTGCGATACGCCTCGCGCGCGAGCCGGGTCTCCGCCGAGCCCTGGTATGCGGGGTCGAACAGCTGGCGCTCCTCGCCGGAGAGCTCGCCGATGATCTTTCCGTGATCCTTGTCGGAGATGCCGAGCTGCGCGCGCAGGCTGTCGAGCAGCTGCATCTCGTTTCTCGAGACGAGCCCGTCGGCGACCATCTCGCGGATCGTCTCCTTGTACGCGCGCAGTCGGGCCTCGCGCTGCTTCGTGCGCTCGGTGTGGAGCAGGTAGATGTCCTTGAGGTCGTGGGACGGCGGCGCATCGCCCCATTCCCACTTCTTGAGGATCTTCTGCGCGAACTTCTCGTGAACGTGCTGGTCCTCGCGGCGCATGAACCGGCGCACGAAGATCGCCGTCGACGAGAACACGACGACCAGGCCCCAGCCGGTCACCACCCAGCCGGGCAAGCGCTGCAGCGACGGCTGGCCCGCGAACAGATAGAACGCGTTGAACGCGACGAGCCCACAGAACACGAGCATGCCGTGGCGGATCCTGCCCGTGATCGCAGCCTTCACGTCCTCGGGCGTCTCGCGCGGCAGGCCGGCCGTTCGCGCGCGGAGGATCACCCGCTCGATCAAGGAGAACACGAGGAAGCTCGCGAGCCCGAACGCGAGCAACGTGAGCGGCGCGGCGACGATCCGCGGGATTGCCGGCGCGAACGTGAAGCCGGGCGACAGCATCTGCGAGGGCAGGTCGCGCTCGTATGCCCAGCTGCCGCCGAAGTAGTACTCCCAGTTGCCGCGGACCAGGTAGTAGTAGACGTAGAACGCGATCACGATGCCGGGCCACGAGAAGTACCCGATCCGGCGCGAGCGCTCGGTTGCTTCTTTCCAGTAGCCCTGCTCGAGATCGATGTCGGGGCAATGCTTCTTGCACGCGACGCATGGCGCGCACTGGGACGTCTGCTCCGATGCCGCCGACCCACGCGCGGGCTCGGTGTACATCTTCTCGATGAGGCCGACCGGGCAGAGGAAGTTGCACCACGTCTTGCCGCCGAACACGAAGCTCGTGACGATCGCCGCGACGATGACAACGCCGAGGAAGCCGGCGAGCCAGATGTCGCTGCCGTTGGTCGCCACCAGGCGCAGCGTCAGCGCGATGAGCATGAATCCGAGTTGAACCAGCACGTAGTGCTTGCTCATCCAGTCGCCCATCTTCCGCGTGCCCGGCCTGCCGAACAGCCGACCGAGCTGTCCCATCACTGCGAGCGGACAGAGCCGCCGCCACAGGTGATAGCCAAACGTCATCCAGAAGAACGGCAGCGCTGCGATCGCGACTGTCCACAACAGGCGGTTGCCGTGGCGGACACCGAGGATCGCGGGGATGGTCGCCGCGAACGCCAGCACGAGGACGATGCGCGCCGCGGTCACCCACCCCGGGACCGTGCCGCCGTCCGTGAACGCTGCCCAGCCGCCGGCGGACGCCTTCGCGGCCTTGCCCGCGGGCTTGCCGTCCGCGATCGGAAGCTTCTTCTTCTCGGACTTGGCGGGTGCGACGCTCATCTTAACCCGGATGATTCGCCGCGCCGTCGGCTGCGCCCTTCGCAGCGCGGGCAGCTCGCGGCGGACGGCCGGTTCTTGCTCCGC
Source organism: Myxococcales bacterium (assembly GCA_043752985.1). GTDB lineage: Bacteria > Myxococcota_A > Polyangia > Haliangiales > Haliangiaceae > JABFXX01. The sequence goes on along the minus strand of JAYUYE010000189.1, from coordinate 979 downwards.
ACGTGGACCCGCTACGCGCGCTCGCTGCGCTTCCGGGCGTGCGCCGCGCTGCTCGGTCTCGCTCGACGTCGTGGTAAATCATCCGGGTTCATTCGTGAACGGGCAGGTCAGTCCCTTCGCCGCATCTGCGGTGAGGAACTGCTCGTAGTTCTGCTTCGCCCGGCACTCCTGGTGCTTGAGGAACTCGAGGGTGAACTCCTCCCAGTGTGTCGACGGGACGATCTGGAAGTTGAGGGTCGCGATCTTCTTGTTCGGGTTCTTCGGAACGCCCTTGGACGGGTCCGTATTAGCCGGATCGGAGTAGTCGTGCATGCCGAAGTTGCGGATGTGACACTGCGAGCACGTGATGCCGTTCTCTTCACCGACATCGCGACGGCCGTCGTCGAGCGCCAGGTCCGCGACCATGAACTTGGTCTTGTGCTCGATGTAGAGGTGGTTGGAGTCGATCCGGCCGCCCTTCACCTTGTCGCCGGTCCCGGCAGCGTCGAGCGCTGGCAGATCGACGAAGCCGAGCGTCTTGCGGCACAGGATCTCGTGACCCGGCGCCAGCTGCTTGTCGCCCTTGGTCCAGCGCGGTCCGCAGGTCGGCGTCCAGGTCTTGTTGTCCTCGGACGGTACCGTGCGCGTCCAGAATCCCGGGATGATCACGTTCGTGAACTGCTGCGTCGTGCCGTCGGGCGTGATGAACGGCTTCTGCGCGCTCCAGCCCCAGCCGTCGCCGTGGTTGTACGTGCCGTCGGGTTTGCGCACGGAGCCTCCACCCATGCGGGCCTCGAGCGCGATGCCGATCGCGAACGTCTTGAGGTACGGCGCGGTCTTGGTGTCGTCGTACGCCATGAGCTCGTTCATGAACGCGCCGACGGCCTTGCTGTGCGCTGCTTGGTTCTTGAGAAACTTCTCGCTCGGCGCGCCACCGTCGAGGAGGTGCTTGGCAACGAGGCCGAGGAACACCTTGTTGTTCGCGGCGCGCTCCTCGGCG
>JAYUYE010000188.1:0-11978 GCA_043752985.1 Myxococcales bacterium | reverse complement strand
CGAGTGTGATGTTCTGCGCCTCGATGTCGGAGTCGACGAAGTTCAGCACCGTCGTGCAGTGACTGTCGTTGATATTCCGGTAGTACGGGAGGAAGTAGTAGAGGTTGTCGCGCGTCTCGAACTCCGAGACGAGGAGCTGCGTGTCGGCATCCCACATCCGCAGGCGCTCGGCCTTCTCGGGGAAGTTGTAGAACCGCTCGTACGAGTACTTGGTGAAGTTGTTGTCGCGGCGGAAGTAGGTGGTCGCGAGGCGGTCCTTGGGGAACTCGTCGGCGAGCGCGGTGTTGATCGTGCCCATGTCGTCGAGCGTGAAGCCGGCCGGCATCTGGGGCAGCAGCGTGTCGAGATTCCACGCGGCTCGGATCATGTTGTGCAGCGGCTTGGAGTAGCCGCTCGACGGGAATACCGGACCCGAGTCATTGATCAGGTAGCCCTTCTCGATGGCGCGGATACCGTTCCGGAGGAAGCGGTAGTTGACCACCGCACCGACGCCGCCGGCCGAGCAACCGGTCGACAGCATCTTCGGGACATGCGTGAAGTTCTCGTCGATCCACGAGACCACGCTCTGCACCGCGTCGTGTCCGTCGTGGTGGAACGTCAGATCCGGATCGGTGGTGCCGCCCTGGTACGTCGCGATCTTGCTGCCGGTGTGGACATCGCCGGTGCAGTACGGGACGTAGACCATGTTCCAGGTCATCGACGGGCTCGTGTAGTCGAACCGCGAGAGGAACGGCGAGATGAACGACGCCTTCTCCCAGTGGTTGTCCTTGAGACCGTCGGGGTTCGCCGCGCCTCGGATGCCTGCGCGACCCGCGCAGCTGTCGTAGTCCCAGCACGCGCCGCCGGGCTCGAACACGACGACGAGGTTGTCGGTGGTGTTCGAGTAGTTGACGAAGAACTTGTACGGCGTGCCGTTGCCGCAGACCACGCCGGGCGGCTCGATCTTGAGCCAGCTGTCGTAGACATCGCGGACCGGATTGCTGACCAGCTCGGAGTCATCGTTGGGATCTCCCCCACAGCCAGCGACGACGACGACGGCGACCACCCAGGCGTGACGGATCATGAGCGAAACGCTACGCCCGCGGCGTGGTCGGGCCAATGGGAATGTTGCACCGTAGTAGATTCATTAACAGTGACCACCGAGTACGCCACATGCCCGGAGTACGGTAAGGGCGTGCGATCTGGGGCTGCTCGCGTCGGCGTGATCGGCGTCGCGCTCGGGTTCGGCCTCGGCTGCAGCAACCGGCCCGGTGACGAGGAGCTCGAGCGGTTGCGCCGCGAGGCCACCGCCGCAAACGACGCCGCCCGATCCGCGGCGCAGGTCGCGGCACCGTCCTCGAGCGAGCCCGGCCACACGCTGACCGTGAGCGGACAGATCAGCAAGCCGAGCGCGACGCTGACATGGTTGGATCTGCAGCGCCTCGGGCAGACCCACGTCGAGACGCTCAACATCCAGAACCCCGACAAGAAGACGCCGACGGCATTCCGCGGCCTGCTCGTCCGCGATGTGCTCGACCAGTTCGGCGCGGCACCGGATGCGACCGAAGCGACGTTCGTCGCGATCGATGGTTTCCGCGCGACCGTGCAGATCGCCGACGCGCGCACGTTTCGCATGCTCCTCTCGATCGAGGCCGATGGCGCGCCGATTCCGCGCTCGAGCGGCGGCCCGATCTTCCTCGTCCATCCGATCAGCGAGAATGGCCCGGAGCTGCTCGCTCGATATCCGGATCGGTTCTGGTCGTTCTACGTCACGCACGTCGTGGTCGGAACCGAGCAACCTCGCCTCATCATCAAGTCACGGATGCGCGGGACGCACGTGCTCGGTGCGGCCGAGCTCGCGAAGCTGCCGCGCGACACGCTCGATGTCGCGGTGAGCTGGAAGGTCGAGTGGCCTTCGGAGGCCGTGCATCTGCGCGGGATCAAGCTTGTCGATGCACTGACATCGGTCGGCGTCACCCTCGACCCCGACGACGAGATCATTATTCGCGGCAAAGCACCGATTCACCGCGATCCGGCCAAGCCGATCAAGGTGCCGGTCTCCGAGCTCGGGCGCTGCCATCCGCTGCTCGCCATGCAAGCAGGTCCCGAGGAGAAGCCGATCACCGCGCGCCAGGGCGGCCCGATCGCACTCGCGCTGCCGTGCGGCGACAAGTACAAGGACTCCTGGGTGACGTTCGTCGAGGAGATCGAGGTCATCGAGCGATGACCCCGCGCCTGCGATCGATCGGCACGCGCCTCGTCACGTTCACCGCGATGTTGATCATCGCCACCGTTGCGATCGTCGTCTGGCAATGGACGACCACGGATCGCGAGCTGATCACCTCCGAACGCCGTCGAACGGCCGAGGGGCTCGCAACCACGATCGGGTTCACCCTGATGAACGAGATCGACGACGCCAACTGGAGCCAGGTTCGCGTCGACCTCTCGCTGCTGATGCACGACGACGAGGACATCGTCTACGTCGTCATTCACGCTGGCCCGCAGCAGCGGATCGTCGCAGGCGCACCTACCGAGCTCAACGAGCAATACTTCCCGGACCTCGTCTCGGCGGCCGTGACGCGCCAGGCGCTCGGCGTGCAGCGGGGCATCCTCGTCGCGGAGTCGTACCTGCTTCGCGATGTCACGATCGGCGAAGCGAAGACGATCCGTGGCCGCCGAGGCGATCCGATCGTCGAGGTCACCGCTGCAATGCGAAACGCGGGTGACCACAAGATTGGCACGGTGCGCGTGGGACTGTCGCTCACCGCCGTTGACCAGGCGGTGCGCGCCGCGGTGATCAAGGCGCTCCTGATCGCCGGTCTCTCTCTCTTGCTCGCACTGTCGGGCGCACTGTTGATCGCCCGTCGACTGTCGCGGCCGATCCAGCGCCTCGCCATGGATGCGGCAAAGATCGCATCCGGTGATCTCGCGCACCGCGCCAAAGTCGATCGAGCCGACGAGATCGGCGTGCTCGCGCAGGCGTTCAACAACATGTCGAGTGATCTCGAAGACAGCTTCGGCAAGCTCAACGAGACCCTCGCATCGTTCGAACGATTCGTGCCGCGCAAGTTTCTCGCGGTGATCGCGCCCACCGGGATCGCGAACATCGTGGTCGGCACGGCGGAAGCCCGCCGGGTCAACGTGCTGTTCTCCGATCTCCGCGGCTTCACGATGATGTCGGAGACCATGACCCCGCTCGAGGTGTTCCGGCTGCTCAACGAGTACCTCGCGCGAATGGGCGCCGCGATCGATGCGAACGGTGGGTTCGTCGACAAGTATATCGGCGACGCGATCATGGCGGTGTTCGACGACGAGCACACCGACGGCGTGCTGCGCGCGATCCTGGCCATGCGCGATGGCTTGCGAGGCTTCAACGCCGAGCGCAAGACCGCGGGCCTCGCACCGATCGAAGCCGGCATCGGCGCACACGGTGGAGATGTCGTGATGGGCACGATCGGCTTCGCGAGCAAGATCGAGTCGACCGTGATCGGCGATGCCGTCAACGTCGCGTCCCGCGTCGAGTCGATGACGAAGGAGCACGGCGTCGGGATCCTCGTCACGAGTGAGATCGTGTCGCGCCTGCGCGAGCCCTCTGCGTTTCCGTTACGGACGATCGCGACCGGCGTCAAGGTTCGCGGCCGGGCCGAGCCGATCGACCTCTACACGCTCGACTGAGCCAGCGCCGCATCCTCGTCGATCCCACACCCACCGCCGAGCGCGGGCCACAGGCGCGACCCGCTCGTCGCGAGCACGCCGGGCGGGATCCAGCTGCCAGCGCGGCTGACGTGGCTGTCGATCACTTCGCTCTTCAGCGGCGCGCGGAGAGGAGGACGCCGTCGTCCGAGAGCGTGCTGCCGATCGCGAGGGTGCGGCCGATCATCGGCGTCGTCGCCGCGATCATCTCGGCGAGCTTCGGGTGCCCCGCGAAGTGCAGGCGCGCGAGCGTCGTGGCGAGCTGCTCGGCTCCCCCGGCGGGTGCGCGCACCGGGATCGCGATCCGCTGCAGGGTCACGGTGAACCCGGCGGCCTCGAGGTGGGTCGCCGCGTGCGCGAGCAGCCAGCCATGGTGCGCCCGCGGCAGCCCCGCGATCTCAGCCTCGCGGTTGTAGACCTCGACGAGATCGTTGCCGGGCGCGGCCTGCACGATCACCACGCGGTGGCGCGCGATTCGCGCGAGCTCGTCGACCGCGCGCAGCGGGTCATCGCAGTACTGCAGCACCCAGGTCGCGATCGCGGCCTCCGTCGCGCGGTCCGGAAGCGGGACCGCCTCGGCGCGGCCGTCGGCGACGATGATGCCGCCCGGCACGAGCGCGCGCTGCGCCGGATCGGGCTCGATCACCGTGACCTCCGCGCCCTTCGCGATTGCCTGGGTGAGCAGGCCGGTGCCACCGCCCACGTCGACGACCTGCTTGATGTCCTTGAGCGCGACGAGCAACGCCGCGATCTCGACGTCCGGCGACAGCAGGTCGACGAGCTCCACGAAGGCGGCGGAGTCGAGCTTCTCGGGCCCCCAGAACGCCGACGGCATCGCGTCGCGGGGGCCGCACAGCGGATGATCACTCCAGCTCGTCATGCGCGGAACGCTCTCACGATTTGCTGCGGCATGCTCGTCGCGCGGAGGTGGCTCGCGCTGCCGGTGTGCAGCCGAGGCGAGGTCGGAGCCGATCCGCACCACGCTCACAGCCTCGACGAACGCTGATCTCGAGGCGCGATCTGGGTCCGCTGACTACTGCGTCGGGTCGTCGCGGTTGGAGCCCTTGCCGCCGCCATATCGATCCCAGACGTTGACGCCGCCGCTGCCGGTCTCGTTGCCCGTGCGCAGCTTGCCGCCACCACTGCCATGGGTCGGCGTCTCGACCTGCTTCGCCTTGATCGCCGTCGCGAACTCGCGCGGCGGCCCGTCGCTCGCCTGAACCTTGAGCCGCAGGGTGCCACCCTTGTCACCGAGCGTGTCGTACTCGTCGCCCGCGAGCTTCGCGAACGACGCCGCATCGATCACGTCACGACCTGCGACGGCGACCACGACGTACTGCTCGGCGAGCCCGAGATCCTGGAGCGGACCGCTACCGAGCTTCGTCAGGACCGCGCCGTTCTCGATCTTCGGGAACCGCCAGCCGACGAGCGGAAACAGGCTGACCGCAGTCGCGCCGAGCACCGTGGCGGTCTTGCTGTAGCCAGCGGCGAGCGTCGCGATCTCCGTCGCGCCGAGCGAGAACTGCGCGAACACGAGGTACCGCTTGCCGTCCGCGCCGCTGTACTCCTCCCAGTAGCGTCCGGTCGGAGCGGCAGGGACCGCGCCGCCGCCGGTAGCGCGCAGCACCCGGCCAACCGCGTTGCGAGCTTCACGAACATCGCGGCGCGCACTCGTGTTGCTCGGATCGCGATCGAACGCCGCGAGCTTCGCGTCACGCGCCGCCTTGTAGAGTGGGACTACCGAGAGCTTCCACGGCTCGTCGGCGATCCGGATCGCGAGCGCATTCGCGACCGCATCGAGCGCCGCGTCGGCCGCCTCGTCTTCGGCATCGTCCTGCCGCGCGGACACCGAAGAGACACCGACGCACGACATGCCCTTGTTCGGGATGTCCGTACACGTCGCCGTGCCCTGCATGTCGCTCGTGATCCACGCCGGGCGCGCCTCGGCGCTGCGCCCGCTGACCGCACCGAGCGCGGTCTTCGGCGCGGACTTCGCGCTCATCCGCTGATACGCAAGGTAGCCGCCGGCGAGGGCGACCACCGCGAGCAGCGATGCGAGCACGGGAACGAGCAGCGACGAGCGCGGCGGAGCCATGGTCGGCATCACCGCGCCCATCACGGTGCTCTTCGTGGACGGCTTGCGCTCACGCTGCGCCTGGACCGCGCGCTCGCGGAGGATCCCGATCGACTTGACGACCTCGGAGCCTGCGGTCGGCTTTGGCAGCCCGGGCAACAGCGTCATCAGCGTCTCGCCCGCCACGCACTGCATCGCGTGCTTGCACTGCAAGCAGCGCAGCTCCGGCGCGGTCGCGAACTTGAGGACATCGTGATGCTGGGCGACCTCGATCGTCTGACCACTCGTGGTCCCGCAGCTCGTGCAGGCGTACGGCAAGGTCAGCGTCAGGACCTGCGCCTTGGGGCCGAGATCCAGGGCGCTGCCGAGCTTCTCGACGAACGCCGGTGGCGCCGCCGCGAGGTAGAGCTGATCGACGAGCGGCCCGACCATCTTGACGAACGCGCGCCACTCCGCGGCGCCGGCTGGCTCGATCCGTCCGATCGAGGACAGATCGACGATCACGATGCCCTCGAGGCCCTCCGCGAGCTTGTCGCGCGGAAAGCTGCGATCGAGATCGCCGCCGAGCTTGAGGTACGTCGTGCGGCCCTCGATGACCTTGTCGACGCGCAGCTTGCGGCTGAGATCCGAGACCGCGTAATTGAGCTTGCTCGCGAGGAAGCCGGCGACCTCGGGCTCGAGCTCGAACTTGTCCTGACCGATCAGGTACGAGAAGAACGTCGCGCCATCCTCGTCGAAGTACATGCCCTCCTTGCAGGTCGGGCACGGCCGCTCGGCGAGCTTCATCGACTTGATCGTCTCGAAGTCGCGATCGATCTGGAGCAGCACGCGATGCTCGGAGTCGCAGTAGTCACAGCGAAACGGCGCGTAGAAGCTGAACACGCGGCCGCTGCCCGCGAAGTTCGCGACCATGTTGAGCTGGTCGACGACCTTCGGCGTGCATTCGATCAGGATCATCGAGCGGACCAGCTTGCTCGCCGTGGCCACGAAGTCGACCCACTCGCGGATTCCGAACGACGAGATCTTCTTCACGCCGCCGAGATCGAGGACAAGCGTGTCCCCGGCGGCCGTCCCGCCGAGCTTCTTGCCCTCGAAGCTCTCGTCGATCGTGCCTGTGAACTTGAGGCATGCGATCGCTCCGTCGGCGAACTTCTCGACCATCAGCTTGGCCGGCGCGTCCGCGGGGATCACGGTCTGACTCGCTCGATGTGGGACAGCTTCCATCAGTGACTCCAGAAATGCAGCGACTTGGCCTGCGTGCGGAACTCTCGCAGGTTCATGTCGAGCTCGAACATCGCCGTGACCTCGGTGTGTCGCCCGCGCGCGACGTCGAACAGCATCGCTGACGACGCGTTGTGACACACCATCATCCCGAGCCCTGCCCCACCGTGAGTCTGATCCATCTCGCCGCCGGCGAGGCCGCGCGCGAGTCCCTCGACGACATGCCTGCGCTCGAGGCGACCGAATGGATCGCGAACTTGCAGCACCAGCCGCGTACCGTCGGTGCCGAGCTTGATCGTGGGCTGCTCGGTGTCGTCGAGGACGAGCTCGGCCTTGCGATCGCCTGCGTACTTCGGCCGGCCGAGTGCATCGATCGGCGCGTCGTAGATCGCGTTCATGATCAGCTCGTGACCGAGCTCGGCGAACATCTCGCTGATCCGCTTCGGCACGGAGAGCGCGCCGACAAAGTCCTGGATCTTGGCGACCGCCGCATCGCGATCCGCCGTCGAGCGCACGGCGAGCTCGATCGCGGTGAAGCCCCAGTCGAGGTACGCAGCGAGCGGAGGGGTGGCAGCTCCCGAACCAGATGACGCGGCGAGCCGACGCGCGACCATCACGACCTCCCACGCGCGTGGCGTGGATTCGAAGTCCCTGCGACCGAGCACGTGGTCGATCGAGGTCGACTCGATCAGATACTTCAGCGAGCGGCGCAACGGCTCGGCCGTCCACAACACGCCACGCAGGTTCGGCTTGACGCGCAGCTGCTCGGCGACGAGGTCCGCGTCGAACGCATCCGCGCACAGCACGTCGGCGTCCGTGATCGCTGACGCGACGAGCGCAGGATCCTCGACCGCGAGCGCAGAGGCACCCGTCGACATGAACAACCGGGCCACCTTGCGGGCGACCAGCTTGTTGCGCTCGAGAATGACGGCGTGCATCGAGGTAGATTCCCCACGAATCCAGCCGCAACGTAGCATGCCGATTCGAGAGGGATACCCGCTAGTTGAGGTGCGCCCAACCCGCCCGGTAATCGTCGTTAGCCATCCTACGATCGAGGTCGGATGGGGTGGGACGACCGGTCCGGGTCGCGTGCTACGATCGCTGCGTGCGGGGATCTGGAGGTGCGGCCATGGTCGTCGCGCTGGCGCTCGCCGCGCCGGCGATGGCCGACCCGACGTGCGACCGCGACCCGCTCGCAAAGGGCTGCGCGGATCGATTGGCGCCGCCGAACCGCCGCGAACCTGTCGCCACCGCGAGCCAGCTGGTCGAGCGCACCCCGACCAGGACGCCGCGCGGCAAGCTGTCGGACTTTCTCGTCGCACCGGCGAGGAAGGCGGTGAAGGCTCGCCACTGGGCCCGCGCGATTCCGCTCTATCAAGCGCTCGTCGTCGCGCGCGGGCCGGCGAGTCCCGAGTCCAAGCAGCTCGCGACCTTGTGGACGCTCGCAGGTCAGAACGAGCGCGCCGCCGATGCGTGGCAGGCCTACGCCGCCGCCTCGACCGATGTCGTGGACCGCGAAGCCGCACGTATCGAAGCGCAGCGGCTCACCGCGGTCGAGGATCCGTTCGCCGACAAGCTCGTGCTGATCGTCCTCGGCCCCGAGGCGAAGAAGGCGTTCACGCTCGGCCGCGCCGCGTTCGCGAAGAAGCAGTACGGCGACGCTCTCGTCTACTTCCACGTGGGCTACGCGCTCGCGCCCGAGCTACCAGGCTTTCTCCGCGAGCTCGGCTCGACGTACGACAAGCTCGGCGCCACGGAGCAGAAGCTTGAGTTCTATCGTCGCTACCTCGTGCAGCGTCCGTTCGGGGGGAACGCCGACATCGTTCGCGCCGAGCTCGCGAAGGACAAGGATCTCCTCGGAACGCTGCACGTGTCGTCGAGCTTGCCGTGCACCGAGCTGTGGGTGAACCGCCAGCGGATCACGGGCAAGCTCCCCGACAAAGGGATCATCGTTGCGCCCGGTAACTACAAAGGACTGTGCTTCAACCCGAAGCACGAGATGGCGCTGTTCGAGTACGCGACCGTCGAAGCGGGCAAGCCGGCGACGATGACGTTCCGCTGGGCGATCGTCGAGAACAAACTCGAGCGCCCGCTCGGGCGGATCGCGATCGAGAATCCGAAGGCGCCGGGCGTGATGATCGATCTTGGCATCACGGCGACCGCCGTCGGCGTGGCGGCGCCGGCCGACGGCAAGAAGCTCAGGATGGTCCTCAAAGACGACTCCGGCATCCGCACCGAGGAGCGCCTGGTCCGGATCGAGCCCGGTCAACGCCTCGTCGTCACCTGGTGAGCGGCTCGCACTCGCAGGTGAAGGGACGCTCGATCCCACAGGAGCTGTCGTCCCAGCCGCCGGTGGGGACGGGGGCGTCGATCGCGACGCAGTCCTCGCCGGGTAGCCCGCTTGGCTGCGCCGTTCCCCACAGCGTGTAGCCCGTCGACGGCGCGCCGTTGACCCACGCGAACGATCCTGCGACGGCGCGATCGGAGAGCCCGATCCACGAGTCCGCCACGAAGTTCCCGTCGATCCGAGCATTCTCGTCGTCATCGCCGGGCACCGCGAGATGCGCGCCAATTGCCACGCAGTCCGCCTCGGCCTCGACCCAGCCCCGGATCTGCTGCCGGACGTGATAGACGCGACCGTCCATCGAAATCCCGCCCCCGACCGCGCGACACGTCGTCACCGCCGGCGCCAGGTACCCGGGATCGCACTCGCAGACGGCGCGGTAGAGCTGGCCGCAACCCGCATCGTTCCAGTTGCCCGAGCTCGTCAGGGTGGTGCAGTCCTCGGTCCCGAAGTCGTTCGGCTCGTCCTGGGCGTACGCGCGAAACCCCGCCGACGACCCCGAGATCCATTGGTAACGCCCCTCACCCTCGAGGTCGTGAAGCCCGAGCCACGGCGTACTCCCAGCGGCCAGGCTGACGAGGAAGCTGTTCTCCTCGGTCGTCTCCACGGTGACCGCGTGAGCGCCGTCCGCCGCGCAGCTGGCAACGACCGCGTCGAACGATCCCGTGATCAAGCTCAAGCGGTACGTATGACCGGCCTGGGGGCCGCCGGCGGTGTACGCGACGTTCGTCGTGCACATCGGCGGCGTCGAGGGCCCGGCGTCGACCGCGGCATCGATCCGTGGTGCGTCGTGCACCGGAGCCGCGGGCTGCAGGTCGAACCCGCACCCGGCGCATGCCATCAGCAGCCACACCTGCACCGGGTTCAGTGTACCCAGCAATCCGTCGAGAAGGCGCCCGTGACGCGGGTAGGTGGTAATGTTGCGCGGCTTACGTGGTGTCGGACCGCCCATCGCAGGAAGGCAAGATGTCCCCGGGGGCGCCGACGGATCCGGTGCCCTTTGGACACTATTATCTTCTCGGCTTGATCGCGCGCGGCGGAATGGCCGAGGTCTATCGCGCCAAGCCGCAGGTCGGCACCAAGCGGCTCTACGCCATGAAGGTCATGCGGCCGCAGCTCGCACGCGAGGCGCGGTTCATCGACATGTTCCACCGCGAGGGAAAGCTCGCGATGGTGCTCAAGAACCGCTGCATCGTCGAGACCGTCGAGATCGGGCAGCACGAGGGTCGGCACTTCATCACGATGGAGTACGTCGCCGGCCGCGATCTGACGCAGGTGTTGCGCCGCTGTCAGGAGACGCAGCAGCGGATCCCGGTTCCGCACGCCGTCTACATCGCTGCACGAATCGCCGAAGGCCTGCACTTCGCGCACACCCTCGCCGACAAGGACGGGCGCCCGCTCAACATCGTCAATCGGGATGTCTCGCCATCGAACGTTCGGCTGTCGTACGACGGTGACGTCAAGCTCCTCGACTTCGGGATCGCGCAGGCGCTGATGAAGTTCACGAGCGAGATCGGAATCCTCAAAGGCAAGTTCAGTTACATGTCCCCGGAGCAGATCCGCGGCATGCCGCTCGACGCACGCACCGATGTGTTTTCCGCCGGAATCATCCTCCACGAGATGCTGACGACCGAGAAGCTGTTCCGCGGCGACACCGAGTTCGCGCTGATGGAGAAGGTCCGCAAGGCCGAGGTTCCGCCGCCATCGAACTTCAATCGCCGCGTGACGCCCGAGCTCGATGCGATCAGCCTCAAGGCGCTGGCGCGTGACGTCGCCGATCGCTACCAGAACGCGGCGCAGCTCGCCGCGGACCTCGATTCACTGATCGCGGGCTACCGGTTCGACCCCAAGGAGCTGCGGCAGTTCATGCGCCAGCTGTTCCGCAAGGAGTACGCAAAGGAGATCGAGGAGACGCAGGTCTCGCTCGATGCCGAGCCCGGCAACTCGCTGCAGATGTCGATCACGAGCGGTCGGATGGACACGCAGCCGCCGCCCACGGACCCGGTGACGGACACGATCACGCGACAGAATCCGCCGATGCCCGCGCCACCTCTCCCGGCGCCGATCGAGCCTGCCGAGCCCGAGAAGCGCGGGTTCTGGAGCTCCTTGTTCAAGAAGCGCAAGTAGCGCATGCTAATCAGCGATGGCTGACGACGTCGACCCACGCAGTGCAACGAAGATCGCCGGCATTATTGTCGGCGTCGCCGTCGTTCTCAACGTTCTGTTCATCTTCCTGTCAGGTGCATACTTCCAGGATCGCGAGGCGATCCATGGCGCCGTCAGCGGCGCCGAGATCATGTCGGTGCGCATGGGCTTTGCCGCGTTCAGCGGATTGACCGCAGCCGCCGCCTGCGCCGCCGTGTTCTATCCGCGGCTCGTCGGCCACGCCCTTCCCCTGTTGACCAGCCTCGCCGCGTTCATCGCCGCGGTAGCCGGCTACAGCAAGGGCCTGCACATCGTGCTGCCCGTGACGCTGCTCCTCGTGGGGCTCCTGCTCCCGCTCCTCGTGTGGAAGTCGTTCGAACGCAGCCGCGCCGGCTGGGCGTTTCTGGCCGGGATGGTCGGAGTGCTCGCCGTCGTGATGCTGTTCGGCTCGACGAAGGTCCGCAACGTCATCGGCATCGGCCTCTGGTATTCGATGATCATCCCCGGCCTGCTCGCCGTGGC
>JAYUYE010000187.1:0-1973 GCA_043752985.1 Myxococcales bacterium | reverse complement strand
CTGCTCGGCGATCGCCGCGAGGTCGTCTCGCACCTCGCGAGCGCGACGCGCGAGGCCAGACAGCGAGGCGCGTGCACCGGCGTGCGAGCTCTCTTCCTCGTCGGGCGGCGGCTCGGACTCTGCCTCCGCGGTGCGTGCGAGATCCTCGAGCGCGGTGTCGAGGCGGAACCACGCGGTCTGGCGCTCGGGGTGCTCGAACATTCCCGTCGGCATCGGGACCCGACCCGCATCGTGGGTGTCGGCGGCGATCAGCGCCGAGCGGAGCTGCGAGAACAGCGCGATGCCAGCGCGCTCGACCGCCTGGATCACGTCGACGGTTGCGCGTCCCGTCCACAGCGGCATGCGCGCCAGCGACAGGTGCGCATCGCGGACGAGCTCCGCGAGCTTGGACGTCGAGATCCGCGCGCCAAAGTGCTCCGTCGCGACGTCCTCGAGCTGGTGCGCCTCGTCGAAGATCACGGCATCGTGATCCGGGAGGACCTTGGCGCCCGGATTCATCGCGCGCAGTGCGCGGTCCGCGAAGTAGAGGTGGTGGTTGACCAGGATCAGCTGGGCCGACTCCGCGGCGCGCCGCGCCTGCGTGATGAAGCAGCGGTCGAAGTAAGGACAGCGCGGTCCGATCCGCGCATCGGGCGTGGTCGTTACCTCGGACCACAGCGGGGCTCCCTCGGCGAGCCACTCGACCTCGGAGCGATCGCCGGTCTCGCTGTTCTCCGACCAATCGGCGAGCGCACCGAGCGAGACGTCTAGCTTCTGGCCCACGCCCCGGGCGGTCGCCTCGGCGAGCTTGCGCTTGCAAACGTAGTTGCCGATGCCCTTGAGCACGACCGCCGAGAACGGCTTGGCGAGGATCGAGCGGAGCAGCGGAACGTCATGCCGCGCGATCTGATCCTGCAGCGTGCGAGTTCCCGTCGACACGACGATCCGCTTCCCCGACTGCAACGCGGGGACGAGATATGCGAGCGTCTTGCCCGTTCCGGTTCCCGCCTCGACGATCAACGGACGCTCGTCGGCGATCGCGCGTGCCACCGCTTCGGACATCGCGCGCTGCTCGGCCCGGTCTTCGTAGTGCGGGATCGCGCGCTGCAGGCCCCCGCCCGGCGCGAGCAGATCGATCACCGAGACGCCTTCTCGACGTGCCCGCTGGTGCCGAACCGGCGCGCGAGCTCCGCGAACACCCGCTCGATCGGGATCCGCCGCGCGGTGAGACCGACCATGACGTGGAACAATAGATCGGCGGTCTCGTGGACGACCTTGTCGTCGTCTCCGGCCGGAAGCTCGGCCGCGAGCTCACCGCTCTCCTCCGCGATCTTCGCGAGGATCTTCGGCATGCCCGCGTCGAGCAGCGAGCGCGTGTAGCTCTTCTCGCCGGTGGCGCTATCGCGGCGCGCTGCGAGGATCTGTGCGAGCCGCGCGATGATCTGGGCACCTTCCGCAGCGGGCACGCCATCGTCCTCGGTGCCGTCGTCTTTCGTGAAGAAGCACGTGGTCGCGCCGGTGTGACACGCCGGACCGGCGGGCCGCGCACGCACGAGCACGGTGTCGCGATCGCAATCGAGGCGAAGCTCGACGAGCGCGAGCGTGTTGCCCGACGTCTCGCCCTTCTTCCACAGCGCCTGTCGCGAGCGCGACCAGAACGTGACGATGCCGGTCTCGCGCGTCAGCTGCAGTGACTCCGCGTTCATCCAAGCGACCATCAGGACGGTGCCGGAGGTCGCGTCCTGCACGACGCATGGCACCAGCCCGCGCTCGTCGTACTGCGGTTCGACCATGGACGTACGTTCGTCGTCGCGGATCGCCGTGTCAAGATCTCGCGACGGCCGTCACTCGAGCGTGATCACCGACCACGGATTGATCCTGGTGCCCGTCGAGATCCCGCGCTGGACGTTCAGCTGGTGTGCTCGGCGGGCGCAACGCGAAGGTCCCATCGGTGAACGTCGTCTTCGGGCATCGCGGTGACGGACGGGGCAAAC
>JAYUYE010000186.1:0-1976 GCA_043752985.1 Myxococcales bacterium | reverse complement strand
CGACGAGCACGCACGAATGCGCCGCGGGACACGGCGTCAACGGATTGATCGAGCACTTGACGCGCACGTCCGGCCTCGGAGGTGCGGGGTCGGCGGGCGGCGTGAAGTCGGGATCGACGTGCAGGTCGGCGGGCAGCGGAGTCACGCCGGGCCGGGAGATCCCGAGCTCCTCTGGCGTTGCATCGCGCGCGGTCGACGGCTCGTCGGGTGGCGTCGGATCGACGGTCGGGTAGTCGATCGGCGCGCCCGCCTGCTCTCCGACGCCTTTGCGGTCACGGCAGCTGTAGGCGCTGGCCGAACCGATCAGACCCGACATCAAGAACACGCCCGGGATGATCAGATAGGCCGGTTGCTCCTCTGCCTTGCCGGTCGCGAGGAACGCGGCTGCTCCGGCTGTCGCGATCACGAGATCGATGCCACCGGGCACCGGGCTGTCCATGCAGCTGTTGCTGGGTCTGCCGTGATTGAATGCCGCGGCAGCTACGAACGCGCAGCCCGAGTGAATCACCGCTGTCGCGAGCGCGAGCGCGCGGAGCGACATCAGGCGAGGTTCGAGTAGACGGTCTGAATGTCGTCGTCTTCTTCGAGCGCGGCGACGAGCTTCATCACCTCGTCGGCCTTCTCCTCGGGGAGCTCGGTCAGCGTCTCGGCGATGTACTCGGACTCGGTCGAGATCACCTTCAACTTGCGGCTCTCGATCGCGGTCTGCATCGACCCGAAATCGGTGAACGCGCAGCGGACGAGGAGCTGCTTGGCGCCCTTGTCGGACTCGCCCTCGTCGAGGGCCACGAGGCCGTGATCGATCAGCTCGAGCTCGAGGCTGTCGCGAACGATGCCCTCGGGGTCGAGGCGGAACACGCCTTGGCGCTGGAACATGAACCCGACGCTGCCCGTCGTGCCCATGTTGCCACCGTAGCGCGTGAACGCATGGCGGACGTTGGCGACGGTGCGCGTGACGTTGTCGGTCGCAGCCTCGACCATCAGCGCGATGCCGTGCGACGCGTAGCCCTCGTAGATGATGATGTCGTAGTTGGTGGCGCCCTGGCCGCTGGCCTTCTTGATCGCGGCGTCGACCTTCTCCTTGGGCATGTTGAGCGCGCGTGCGTTCTGCAGCGCGCGGCGCAACGACGGGTTGCCATCCGGGCTCGCGCCGCCGCCTTTCACGGCGATCGCGATGTCCTTGCCGATCTTGCTGAACTGCTTCGCGACGCGATCCATTCGCGCGAAGATCGTGTGCTTGCGTTTCTCGAAGGCGCGTCCCACGGAGCTACCCTAGCAACGTGTGGCCGTCCGGGGACAGCTGAGGAAGCCCTGATCTTCGACCCTTCAGAGCAGACGCGCGAATGCAGCCTCGATGGCCGCGAAGTCCGAGGCGCCGAGCTGGACGTGGCGCACGACGCCGGTCCGATCGATGACGACGAGCATCGGCACGCCGAGCAAGAAGTAGTCGCGTGCGATCTTTGCCTCGGCATCACGCGCGATCGCATACGCGAGCGGGTGTGCGTCGACCCAGTGCTGGATCTCGGGGCGGTCCTCGCTCGATACGCCAACGATCCGCAGCCCCCTTGGCCCGTACTTCGTCTGCCACGCATCGAGCGTCGGCATCGTCATCGCACACGGACCGCACCACGTCGCCCAGAAATCGAGAACGACGACCTGGCCCGAGAGATCCGCGAGCGATGCGGAGTAATTGCCGCGAATCAGGTCGGCCTCGAACCCGGGTGCTGGCTTGCCGATCAGGGCGCGGCGTACGAGCTCGTCATCCTCGGGGCGCGCCTCGACGGTGAGTGACAGCGTCACCTGCTTGCCAGCGCGCACGACGCCGAGTGCGACCTTGGTGCCCATCGCGCGGCCGCGGATCTCGCGGACGAGATTCGGGGCGCTGATCGCGGGCTTGCCATCGAGCGTGACCACCTCATCGTCGACGCGAAGGCCGGCGGTGTCGGCAGGCGAGCCAGGGATCACGCGCAAGACGG
>JAYUYE010000185.1:0-1979 GCA_043752985.1 Myxococcales bacterium | reverse complement strand
AACGATCGGGGATTGGTCGACGTCATCGACACGCGCAACGGTCGGGCGTTGCTCACGGGACAAGGAGGGCCGAACGGCACCCTGGTGCTCATGGATCTCGGCCGGAAGCTCGTCGAGCTCGCGAGCACCGCGGTGCAGTGGGGCACGTTGATCGACGGCAACGCCGTGATCTACGGGGGCTCCGTGATGCGGCCGGACGGCTCGATCAAACCCGACGGAAGGGTGCTCGCGCGGATCGGCACCGGGGCGGAGCAGGAGATCGTCAAGCTCGACGGCGCCGTGTCGTGGAGCGTGCGGCGCGGCCTGTTGCAGTACGCGGTCCTCAGCGACCATGGTGAGCTGGTGCGCGGCAACCTTGGAGACGGTTCGATCGAGCGGGCAAGCGTCGACCTCCATGCGAACGTGACGCTCGCCAGCGACCCCCTTGGTCGAGTCCTCATCGGCAACGAGGATCGCCTGCTCGTATGGGATCGGACGATCGTCGAGCTCGCGCGGTTCGAGCGGGCGATCCGCCAGATCGCGACGGGCGAGGGCGGCCGCATCCTGGTCACGCTCGTCAACCATGACGTCATGGAGATCACGCCCGAACCGGGCGCAAAGCCTTCGCGGCTGGTCGCGGGTGCTCAGGAGCTCGCGGTCGTCAGTAGCGATGGCAAGACGATCGCCGCACCCGCGAATGGGCAGCAGGTGTCGTTGATCGAGCTCGGTGCCCGCTCGTCGGCGCGCTGGACGCTGCCCTTGACGTACCAACCGACAGGCGGTCTCGCGATCTCGCCGTCGTCACGACGCGTCGTTCAGGGCACGTTCACCGGGCTCATGGTGTGGAGCCTCCCGACGGCGTCGAAGGATCTGAGCGCCTGGCTCGACGAGCAGACCAACGCGACGAAGCTCGGCGACGAAGTGCTCGCCTGGCCGTGGCAGGTCCGTCGACCGTGATACGTGACGACATGGCGAAGCCGCTCTACTTCGCTGCGACATCTCTCGACGGCTACATCGAGGACGAGACCGGGACATTCGACGTTGCGGCGCCGGACGACGATGTTCATCTCCTGTTCTCGCCGATCCTCCTCGGTGGCGGCACGCCAGCGCTACCGACGGGCCTCCGCCGCCCGCTGACACTCATCGACCAGCGCCAGTCCGCCGCCGGCACCGTCTACCTCCGCTACCGCGTAGCCGGTCGAGAGCCGCGTCGGGCATACTGCGGGCGTGGACGAGGTCTACTTCACGTGGCCGGATCGAAAGTTCCGCTACGAGTGCCGCGGCTGCGGTGCGTGCTGCAAGGGCCACGGCATCGGCCTCGACGTGACGGCGGGCCAGCTCGTGCAGCTCGTCACCCGGCGTCCCGAGATCACGGCGTTCCTCCGCCGGCGCGGTGATGCGATCACCGCCTTCAATCCGCGCGACCGCTGCTGGTTCCTCGCCGACGACGGCATGTGCAGGGTCGAAGTCGAGGACGGGCGCGCCGCGAAGCCGGCATCGTGCCGGCTGTTCCCGTTCAATCGCGTGTTCCGGATCGGGGCGTACACGGTCGTCGACTACAACAGCGTGATCTGCCCGGTGTTCACCGTGGCCGACGACGGCATCACGCACGCCGAGGTGCTCGCGGAGATCGCGACGATTCAGGATCCGACGATCGTCGGGACCCGGCTGCCGGCGCAAAACCCCGACGTCGAGGGCAAAGCGTTCGTCGACACCGAGCGCGCGATCGCGGAAGCACTGTTCGCGCAGCCCGGTGATCTCGCGATCGCGTGGGGTGCACAGGCCGACGCAGGAGCTCTCGATCTCGAGCGCGAGACGGCGAGCAAGGCATTCGAGGCGATCCTCGGCACGCCCTGGCGCGCGCCGGGTGCCGCGACCCTCGCCTCGGCGACCTGGTTGACGCCTTCGATGCGGTTCAACGAGCTCTACGGTCCACGCCAGTACGCGCCGCGCTCGGCGATGTCGCCGGTGCTCGCGCGGATGTGGCTCGCGTGGGTCGG
>JAYUYE010000184.1:0-1980 GCA_043752985.1 Myxococcales bacterium | reverse complement strand
CGATCGGTGCAGGCTTGCCGTCGATCTCCGCCGGCTCGAACACGTACTGCATCGCCGCGGCGATCGCTGCCTCGTCGAAGCCTTCGCCGACCTTGTCGATCACGTCGACCGCCGTGACGATGCCGGTCGCGTCGATCTTGATCCGGACCTTGACGCTCGCTGTCTTGCCGGCCGCGAGTGCTGCCGGCGGATAGTCGGGCGCGACCGCCTGCAAGAGCTTCGGCGCCTTCGTCACCACGTTCGTCGGTGTCGGCGGTGGCGGCGCGTCGGGAGGCCGTGCCTCCTGAGCGAACGCTGTCGCGGAACCAATCGCGATCAGCGCGACCGCGAGGAACCACCGGACCATGTCGGGCAGCGTAGCGCCTCGGAGGTCGAGGATCACGTGGTTGCCGCGGCGATCAGCTCTGTGACTTGTCGCGCAGCTGCATGAGCAGCTTCTCGAACATCCCGCGCATGGCGTTCTCGATCGCCTCCTTGCGCAGGCTCGGGAGGTACTTGGCGTTGAACGTCCGCTTCGGGACCTGGACCTTCGCGCCACCCGACACGAACGAGAGCATCTTGCCCTTGCCGTCGGAGATCGCGAGGCGGAGCTGCGCTTCGATCTCGATGTACTGACCGGACTGGCCGACGTCGAGCTTGATCACGCTGAGATCGAGATGGCGCGGGTCGAGGCCCCAGCGCTGCGCGTCCGCCTCGATGAGGGTGACCATCGGCTGCGCCTTGAACGATGCGGCCAACGTGGTCTTGAGGAGCTCGCTGTGGACCTTGCGCGCGGCCTTGTCGGCCTTGCCCGGCGAGTCGTCGGCCGACGTGTTGATCCGCACATAGAGGTCGGGATGATTGTCGACCGCGTGCGACTGGCGGCCAAAGCCTGCGCGACCGCCGTACTTGCGCGCCTGCGGATAGGGCACCGTGGCCACCGCAGTCGGCCATGGATCCGGAAGCTTGTTCGCTTTGGCGACCGCGATCGCAGCCTCCTTTGCGCGTGCGCTGACCGTGGCATTGGAGTCATCGGCCGCGGCCTTGAGCGCGGGCAGCGCCGCCTTGTGACCGAGGCGACCGAGTGCGGCCGCCGCGAGCGCGCGAACCTGCGGATTCGGATCCGTCAGCGCGCCGACCAGCGGCTTCATCGTGGTGCGGTCGTTGAGACGCGCGAGTGCGGCGACCGCCGAGATCCGAGCCTTGTCGCTCGAGCTCGTGGTCAGCGTCTTCGTCAGCTCGTTGACGCGCGTATCGGCGCCAGCGTTGCCCACGAGCAGGCCCACCGCCACGACGAGCGGCGCGATCAATCGCGCGAACCGGTGCCCTCCGTGCATGGCCGTACGTCGATTAGGCCCATCGACCATCAGCGAGTCAATGTTTTCTGAGCAACGGTTTCGATCGCGAGCGGAGCCGCGTGTACAGTGGGGGCACGGTGGTAATTTCCGACGGGCAATTTCGCCTCAGCGTCGTCGGCGCAGCGATCGTGTTGGTCCTTGTGATGACCTCCGTGCGCTTCTGCGGCGCCATCACGATCCCGGCAAAGCCTGCGCCACCCGGACCGGCGGGATCGTCGAGTCAGCTCCTGGCGAAAGGTGTCGCGACTCCTGCGGTCTACCAGGAGTTTCTCCAGCGCGACTCGACCGCCGCGGGTGTGCGTGCGCCATCGATCGAAGACATGAGCCGCAAGTTCACGTATCGCGGTGACGAGTCGCGACATGTGCTCGAGGTAGGTGAACCTGCGATCGAGACCGCGGGAATTCGGCTCTCGGTTGCGCGCGCCGGCAACACGCTCGTCCTCGAGATCACGAACCTGACGAATTCGAGCCTCGCATACTCCGTCGCATCGGCGCCGACGCCGAACAACAGTGGCTGTACCTCGGCCCAGGCCGAGCTGTTCAACGCGATGGTGATCGCCAAGGGTGGCACCGAGCGTCGCGTCGAGTGCGTCTGGCGGTCGGGCATGGCGCTCGCGATCACGCGCGTCGAGACCATCGAGGT